>NZ_JBTRWP010000007.1:0-74480 GCF_054609335.1 Acidiferrobacter sp.
TCCTTGACGCCAGGGGTCTGGGTTCGTAGCATAGCGGGCCTTGTGTTCCCCGGTAGCTCAGTCGGTAGAGCAGGTGACTGTTAATCACCGGGTCGGAGGTTCAAGTCCTTCCCGGGGAGCCAATAAAAACAACGAGTTACAGGTTTTTTCCGTATTTCTCAATCTCCGAATTTCTCTCTGGTATCAACTGAGTATCAACTTCGGGTAGATATCTCTCTTCGTCCTCAAACGCACAAGCATTGGGGTCATCCTCAACGTCTGGCCCATCGTTCTCCCCATATCTCGGGTAATCCGGTTCCCTATCTTCTGCGTACCTGCCCAGGCACTCCGCATACTCCTAATTACCAAGCGCCGCTTCATCCCTATTCTTTGTCGCGCGCCGATCGGCCTTAGCGATCAGGTCCGCCATGATCTACGCCACGAGGCGGCCTCCCGGCTGTTCATTGTGGGTTGCATGGCCTACACATGAGAAGGGTCTCAACCCTATGCAGGTGGCGGCGATCGCGGGACAAGACCCCGCAGATATTGCGGGCCGAATGGCCCGCACCGTGCTCAAGCGGTATACCCATTATTTAAGGGCAGAGGATCTGGTGGGGAGTTGGGGTAATACATCACGGAAGTCCTGGCCAGCTTCTTTCCTCTTTTTAAACCATGCGAATGCGCAATCCACGAGCCATGGCGACCCATCAATCTACCCGCATCGCAGAATACCTGCCCATCGGCCATAGCCGACAGTTGCAGGGGAGTGTTGATGGTCTATCTATGTCCGCTTTACTGAACGGTGATCAAACGGCGACGTCGAACTGGAGCAGTTCTTCGAGGTATCCCGCCCGCGGACATTCAACATGTCCAATGAGGGGCACCGTCCTTACGCGCAGCCCTGTAGTGGTGGGGTTAGGAGAGGTGGACCCCAACCCTTGGACAAAATCTCCGGATCTTTAAGTGGATTATCCGCCGGGTTGATCAAGCGGCCTGTCCCAGAGACACCCCAGCATAAGCTTGCCACGGTGTCTGTCGGTCCGTCAGCCCTTGATGACGTCTGTCATGATTATAGAAATCGAAGTATTTGGCAAGAGAGGCTCGTGCCTCGGGAATCGATTCATAGGCCTTGAGATACACCTCCTCGTATTTGACACTGCGCCAGAGACGCTCCACGAACACATTGTCCCGCCACCGTCCCTTGCCATCCATGCTGATAGCGATCTTGTGGCGCTCTAGAACGCTGAGGAACGCTTCACCGGTAAATTGCGCCCCTTGGTCAGTGTTGAAGATCTCCGGTGCCCCATAGCGCGCTATGGCCTCTTCCAGAGCCGCGACACAGAAGTCGGCCTCCATAGTGGGTGAGAGCCGCCAGGAGAGCACCGCACGGCTTGCCCAATCCATGATGGCGACCAAGTAACAAAAGCCCTGGCGCATGGGGATATACGTCACGTCCGTACACCAGACGTGGTTAGCTCGTTCGATCGCCAAACCCCGCAAAAGATAGGGAAAAAGGCGATGACCCTTCCCGGGAAGACTGGTCTTGCGCTTAGGATGCAGGGTCTCTAAGCCCATGAGGCGCATGAGCCGCTGGATGCGCTTGCGGTTCACGAACCGGCCCTCTTGTTCTAGAGCATCCCGTAATCGCCGGGAGCCGAGGAAGGGGTATTGAAGATGGACCTCATCAAGGCGGCGCATGAGGACAAGATCGTCCTCGGAGACCGTGGCCTTGCGCGGGTAGTAGACCGTAGACCGGGCCACCGCAAGAAGCTCGCACTGGCGGGTGACGGGCAGTTCGGGGTGATGGGGTTCGACCCGGTGGAGCCGCTCGGCATGGGTCATTTGCCGAGCACTCGTGCTAAAAAATCCTTCTCGACTGTCAGCTGTCCGATCTTCGCGAACAGCGCCTCGCGATCCCCTGCGGGATCGGCGCAGGCGGCGCCCTTGCCAAAGAGGGTCGCCGCTTGATCAATCAGCTGCCGGCGCCATTGGGTGACCTGATTGGGATGGACCTGATGCTTGGCCGCGATCTCGTGGATCGTTTTTTCTCCCGCCAAAGCCTCTAAAGCCACCTTAGCCTTGAATTGCGGGGCGTGGTTACGACGTATTTTGCTCATGGTATTCCGCTCCTTGTATCGCTACTTTAGGGGCGAACGTCCACTTAAGCCAGTGTCCTAAAATTGGGGTCCATTTCTAGGCGGCAGCGGCACGAAACCGATGCTTTCGATGATACGCGAGATATTTCGCATGTCGTGCCGTTACATCTATCTTCACTTCGGTTTTACCGATAAGCGCCTGTAGCGTTTCATGACTAACCTGAGGAGATATCAACATCTCCCCAGAATCCTTAAAAGAGATCAGGCCCTTATCAAAGAGAACGTCGGCGTTTGGAGATAACAATAAGCCGTTGAACATGTCTAAGCGCTCCCTATTCGAACTTTTGCTCCAGGGCTTAATATGTGAAGCGCGCAGGACCATGTGAAGCGGGCACAACGTGACACAACACCTTGTCCAATAATCAAGCAGACCATCTCGGAACCGTCCTTGACCAAGCCTGGCCTTCGCAAGCTGCATCCTATCCGTAGCGGATAGCTTCGGATTGTTAGCGATGGACACCAGTGCTTCTGTGTCCAACAGATCCGCTATGTCGGGAGGGATCCAGTACTTGCGCTTATTGCCAAAGGCGCCTGCTTTTGACGCTGAAACGCCGATTTGACGGCAAAATGCGATATAACGCTTTTCAAGAGCTGCATCGGGCAGTGGCGGTGATTCGATTATCCTGGTGAGAGCAGCGTTTGTGACTCTACCATCGCGATCCGGATTGCTGGTATGCGAGGAAAGTTTGTTACCCACATAACCTATAAACCGTGACGGCGCAAACGCAATACCGACGTCCGAACTATACGGGACGAAACACGTTCCACGCGTGATGAGACCAAGATACTCCATGGAATTGGCCGTTCGGCCGCGTTCTAGTTCTGCGATATTGGCCAGCACTTGCTTCATTGTAGTGACGGATTGCATGTTCTCCCCCCTGCCGATCCGCGGGCCCAACGCGCTGAACGTACGGCACCGTTTCCGGCTATAATGGTCACACGAAATTTTTCTTTCCCCAACGTCTATTTGTGATAGGTGTCCCCTTGGTTCCGCCCGTGCACGATTATTGTGAATTTATGGTCAGCCAACTTGCGGCTTCTGTGGGCTGTAAACGTCGAACTGGAACCCCCTCTCGCGACACTGCCGCTGGCCCCCAAGAGAATGAGGCCGAGCAGGCTTCTTTCCGCTCCTTCATGAGCCTCCTGCGCTCACAGCATCTGACAAGATCAGCTCTCCTCACCGCCATCCAACTCCTCGCCATATTCAAGCTTGCGCAGGGCGATCGAGGCCTCCGCCGACCGGCTCTCGGCTGCAATCGACTGGTCAAGCTCTCGGATCCGCTCGGCAGCGAACAGCCGCACTCGTTCGTTCGGATCGGAAAGCCACGGGTCGAGCAATACCTTGCGCTCTGTGTAGATCTCTACAAAGCCGAACTCACCGGATACAACACCCGTCTTACGCAACACGGATCGGGCCTTCTCCAGTAATTGGGTCCCAGGATCTGCGACGGCCACGATCGCGCGTACGAGAGCATAGACGCAAGGCTTACCCTCGAAGGCGGCAAGAACGCCAAGCACGAACGCCAGATCCTGTGCGTTTCCGCCATCCTTAATCAATGTCGTCAGTCGCACTTCCATTCCATTCGACAGGTCCGGAAACACAGAGGCGAGCAGCCTTCCACCTTCATCGGTGAAGTATTGGGGGTTGGTGTTGAACCAGGTACGCGCGCCGTCCAGCATGATATCTGGAACCGCGGCCAGCGGTGACTGGAGTTGATGTACTCGGAAGGGCACGGCGTCGTAGTGCAGTGGCACGGCGTCCGTTCGCGCAAAGTTCTGCCGCTTCGCAATGAAGGCGACTACGCTTGCGGGCCACCGCTCTGCGATGGCGGCCGCGATGTACTCGGCGTTATATTCGAGATCGGGATAAGGGACCAGCGCATCGAGCACAACACTTGCCTGTTCCTCGTCGAGCGCCCGGAGGATGGGGCTCCCAAGCCAAGAGAACCAGGACATGTGAACCCAGCTGAAATCCTGGGCCACCGCAAGGGTACGGAGCGCCGGAAGGAAGACTTCCTCAATCAGTGTGCCAGGATGGGCAGCGAACTGGGTGACGGCCGCGATCAGTACGTTGCGCATCGCGTGCCCGTCGCCCAGCTCGATCGCGCGGTCAAGGGTACGGCGCAGCAGTCCTTCGTCGAACGGATCCGCCAACCGCAGGTGCCAAGCAATATGGCCAATATATGCGCCTGCCCGAAGCCACGCCTCGATGTTCGTGAGTGTTTGTTCACGTTCCGAACTCTTCATCAGCCCGGCGAGCATAGCAGGCAGGAAGTTTGCAAGTGGCTCCTCAATCCGGTCGATATAGCCGAGGACGATAGCTGGTTGCGCGACCGCCAGTAGTTCGAGGAACCTGCCGAATACCGGAAAGGTGGCGACGTCATCGGACTCGGTCCGAGCATAACGGGTTATTCGATCGAACCAGATATCCGCGTTAGCCGCTTCGACCGAGGCGACCAGTTCATCAACCCGCCCGGCTCTATAGGTGTTGGCCTGTTCGTAGCCGAAATCCTTGTCCTCCCAGGCGGACGGAAACACCGATTCGAACCCGACCAGCGTCTTGTGGATTACGAAGTCTGGATCGGAGTTAGCGCGGTCGCGGAACGCGAGCGCAGCGGCCCTCACCTGCGCGCGACCCGCGACAAGGTCCGGTTCATCACGCATCGTCTCGGGCAAATCTGCATACATCCAGTAGTGGCGATGAACCCAATGCTCGGTGCTTTGCAGGAGATCGTGGCTCAACGCCGGCACGATGCCGGCCTGGAATTCCATAATAGTGCGCGTGTCCTCCATCACCACCCGCGCGAGCGCATTGCTGTACCCGCCGCGAATGGGGTGCCGCGCCGCAGCGTGAAGAGCTCGGAGCACGGCGCGACGCTCTTCGTCACTCTCGGCCAACGTGAATTGACACTTCAGCAGATCAATCGCCTTCGTCCGTAGAATACGAAGCGCCTCGGACACAACCACGACACCGCCGTGGAACGTCACCGCGGTGGAACTGTTCGTCGTGCCGCTGATCTCCGTACCTAATATCTCGTCCAGCATCGTGACCAGCAGCGGAGCCAAGCTGCGGCGTTCGTCCGCACCGAGCGCCTCGATGTTCTGGACCAGGAGCCTTTGCACGATCGGGCCGTACTGGCGCCAGACGTACAGCTGGTGCTTGGCGAGCGCCTTGCCCAGATCCAGGAGGGGCTTTCGTTCAGCCTCGGTCGCCGCCCAGCCATATAACGTGCGCAGAGCGTCGAATGTGGTGTCGACGTCGAGATATCGATAGCGCGTAAGGAGGTCCGCGATGGCCTTGAGAATGTCGCTGTAGTCCTTTCCTGACAGTGTGCCATAGGGCGTTTCGATCGCAGCTGGCGGTGTCGCCCGGGCACGATCCGCGGCCGCGACCAGACGCGCGACGACCTCGGGATAGACGGTTTGCAGATCATCATGGAGCGGGAGGACGTTCTCCGCAAATGTCTCGATCGCTTGGGCGCGAACATTGTTGTTCGCCGCCTCAACGATCGCATCCAAAGCGTCGCCATCAAACAGCGCCTTGCCTTCGATGAGCCGCTGGAAATCGCTGGCAATCTTCTGGAACTCATAGCCCGCAGGCAGAAGATACTTACGAGCGACCTTCTGCATCCGGTTCTTGATGCCGTCGAATGCCCTGCCGCCGAAGTCGCCAAGCTGCGGCGTCTTATAGATGGTATCGTGAGCCATCTCCGCCCAGGCATGATTAAGAATTGTCTGAATCTGAACCTCACACCGCATCCCCGCGAAGCGGCCATACTCGGGCAGGGCGAGTCGCTCAGGCCGAAGCCTGACGAGGTAATGATCGGACATATAGAGCTCGGCTGCATCTTCTGCCGCGCGCCGGGGATAGTGCAGCTTGCTCTCAAGCACCTCGAAATTCTCGTGTATCATGCCGGAGTTTATGAACCGGGTGACATCGCTGTTGGTGTAGAAGATGACTCGGCAGCCGGCGAGATCTTTTATGTTATCCGCGAGCGTCGCCGTAGGTGCGATGCCACGTTGCTCAAGCTTCCTGCGCAACGCAGCGGGTTGCTTCGCACGCTCTACCACCTGCTGGAGTCGATAGCCTTCGCCGGCGCCGATCGCGGCCTTCAGGATCGCGGCGACAGTCGTTGCGAACGCCGCGTACGCGGCCTGCCCTACATGCTCATATCCATCGAAGTCCATCCGCTGGCGATCCTTCCGTTACGTATTCTAAGGGGGGAGTTTAGTGGTTCAGGCGTACTGTGACGAGCAAAGGCCTGCTTTCTGGTCCCTATGTGACCGCGCACAGGATCGAGAGCGCCAGCTCATCTTGTCAGGAAGCGGACGCTCAAGGCGGCGGCGCCGATCACCCCGTAGGCGAGTTTCGAATGGCCGGATAGGCCGATGAGCAGTCTTTCATGACCATCAATTTGACTGACTGTTCCTGCCGCGCAATAACCGATTTCCCGTTCTCCGCGTAATGGTATAAGCCTCAAACAGCCTATCACGCAAGTGTAAGGTTCGCGTTTGGGCTGCCGTCAGTCTTATCGCGCTCATCCTTTTCGCCTAGGCCGCCACCCACAAAGCCGACAACAACTCCGCCTGCGCTAACACAGTCTTGGTGGCCTCCTCCTGTAGATCCGGTGGGAAGCCATGTTTTTTGGGTCTTCAGGCTTTCGTGTGGGTAAGTGGGTATTGGGCTTGCATCAGGTGCCCCCGCAGGCAAGCATGGTACCCCACTGCATGACACTGAACTGTACCAAAAGCTCTTGGGATGTCCGGCGCCGTGGCGAGTCACGGCAGTGGCGGTACAAGTTGCCTCAGGCGATACGCGGCTTTAAGCGAGATACCGGTGCACGTGGGTTGGCCGCCAGACGTGCCGCTGCACTGCCCTGAATGTGATGCTGTAGTACCCGGTTAACAATCCGTCCGCGACCGGGCACCATCTGAATACGATGCAAGGAAAGACCTTCATTGAGGCCGACGTCCCACGGGTCAACTGTCTGAAATGTGGGGCCCAACAGATCCCGGTCGCCTGGGCCGAGGACGGGAGCCGTTACCCCTCACTCTTTGAAGCCTATGCCATTCAGGTGTTGCAGGCGGTGCAAAGCCCGGTACAGGCCCAATGGCTGACGGCGCTCTCCTGGGACCCAGTAGACCGGGTCATGGGCCATACGGCCCACAATGGGGAGCGGGCGGTCACACGCGGCGTGGCACGGTGATCATGGGAAGGGTTGCGCTTGCTCTGCACGCAAAGCGATGCCGGCCTCGATGAGAAGAGCTTCGGCAAGGGTCATGATATCGTCTCGGTGCAGCACGACCTCGAGGGGCGACGAGTGCTTGAGGTGGTGCCCGAACGCACCCGGGAGGCCGCCCATACGCTCTGGACCGCGATCCTTAAGCCCCAGCGCCTAGGGCTTTCCGCAGTGGCCATGGATATGTGGGCGCCTTATTGGGAGGCCACCCGGAGTGGCGGCTCCGCAAGCCCTGATCGTGCATGACAAGTTTCCCTGCGCGAAGGAGTTGAACAAGGCGGTTGATCTGGTGCGTCGGCGCGAGCACCGAGAACTGCAAGCCCAGGGCGAGGAGACGCTCACGAAGACCCGATATATTTGGTTGAAGAACCCGTTGAACGGGACAGATCGCCCGCGGGAGCGCTTCCAGACGATCAAAGTCGATGCGTTGAAGGTAGGCCGTGCCTGGGCCATCAAGGAGGCGTTTTCCGACTTCTGGGATTACCGGTATACCGGATCAGCCCACAAGTTTTTCGACCGCGGGTTTCTGGGCGACCCACTCACGACTACCGCCCATCATTGCTTGCGCGAAGACCCTCAAGCGCCATCTGCCGGGGTTGCTCGCCACCACGAAACATCGCATCACCAACGCCGCCGCAGAAGGCATGAATGCCCAGATCCCGCTCCCCAAAGCCAACGCGCGGGGCTATCGGAATTTCACTCAGTACCGCATCGCGATTCTCTTTCATTGCGGGAAGCTTGACCTCTATCCAGCGGGGTGCCCGTCATGAGGCTTTTATGGGCTACCCACACGAAACCCGGAAGAGCCTTCAATTTCGGTCAGACACTAAATACTCGGAGTAAAAAGTTCTTGACCAGCTGAATTCGCCAGTCGGGGCGTTCACGATCAGCGAAATACGCAGCCGATTTCAAAATGCTCACCCATATCCTGGTGCCCATGACGTGAACGTAGCGGATCTCCTCGTTGCCGCACATCTGGCATGTCATGTAGTCGGTTTCGTCTTGTGGCTCGCCGTCAACCCGCAGGTCGACGACATTCATGCAATACTACCCTTCTTAAGGCGCACCGGACTGGTCCCATCGATTTCCGCTCATCTTATCCCCTTATTGGTAACAAAATGCGATGGACTGATGCGCACCACAAATTCATAGACATGCTCTTGTGCGAGGCATATAGTACCCGTAAGAACGCTAACTAGCGATCATTAACCTGAATTGGCAGCCAGGATGTCCAACGAACAGCTTGCAGACTTGACACAGCCCCAGCGCGACCGACTTGCGTTCATAGAGTTGTGCCTGCGCTTCATTGGAGAGATTCGTCGTCAAGACCTAGTGTCGCGTTTCGGCATACAGGCAGCAGCAGCAACCCGGGATATCGGGATCTACAAGGATCTCGCCTCAGGCAATCTAGACTATGACACCAAGAACAAGGTGTATGGCTACGCGGAAAATTTTACACCCGTCTTTGATTTCCCAGCAGAGCGGGTCTTGGCTTGGCTGTCACTGGGCTTTGGTGATGGCGAGCCTCTCACCCTCAAGTCCTGGATTACCTGTGAGACCCCCTCACGACTCACAAAACCAGGACTCGATACGCTCGCCCGCGTCACCCGTGCCATCCATCAGGAGCACCCCCTCAAAGTCACCTACCACTCCTTGTCGAGTGGCGAGAGTGAACGCGAGATCGTCCCCTTTGCGTTAATCGATAACGGCCTGCGCTGGCATGTCCGCGCTTTCGATCGGCGAAGCAAGGATTTCAGGGACTTTGTCATCACGCGTATGAAGAGCCCCGTAACACTGAAAGACAGCAATGTTCTGCCACACGAAGAAAGTGACCAGGACATCCAGTGGACCCGGATCGTAGAATTGGAGCTGGTGCCGCACCCCGATCAACCGCACCCCGAGATCGCGGAGATGGATTACGGTATGACCAGCGGCACGGTGAAGATGAAGCTCCGTGCAGCGACGGCTGGCTACATCCTGCGCAAGTGGAGCGTCGACTGCTCCGCAGACCACAGCCTTCGCGGACCGGAGTTCAGGCTGTGGCTCAAGGACCACTTGGCCTTGTACGGCGTTAAGAACGCCATACTGGCACCAGGGTATGCGGCCCTGGATGCCGCTCGGGCGGGAGCGGAATGTGACTAAACAAGGGACGCCACTGCTTGCGCCGGTCGCGGCGGTAGAGCAAACGAACTACGAGAGATGAGATGAAAGAATCCTACCTACCGGCATTGCTGCAAATGAGAATGCTCGTCGGCTTTCTTGGCGAGCGTGCTCAATGCGCCTGGTGGCCAACGGCGTTCTATGAGGCATCAAGCCGGCTTTTCCTGGAGCCCGTCTTCTCGAAAACGTCTCGCCTCGCCCAGTATCACGGTGTGCTGGAAGCCGCCAGACGATTGCATGACGAGCATCTGAGTGTCGGCAGCTACCACCTGTTCCGTTTGCCAGAAGAGGTCGAGCAAGACCTGCACGGGATCGTGCAAAGCAGCGTGGGTGAAGAACTCGCTAGCCAGGCTCCACAAAGCAAAGAGGCCGCTCTAGATGCATTAAAGCGCTTGGCCGCGACGAGCAGCACGTTCAGCGCGGGACCAACGATGGTCGGAAGCATTAAGGATCTCGACTCGACTGATACCCTGAAGACCATCGCGGCGACCTACCTATCGGCGTTCACACAGGATACCAAGATGTATCCATATCTGGTGGGGTGACCGTGGCCGACAATAAGCTCTACACGAGCCAACTGGGGGCGGGACTCGGCCTGGTCAACGAGACTAAAACACTGTTCGAGTTATACTCGCCTGGTGTCTCGGCAAATCAATTGCATCAGGTCGCTCTGGAATCGGGTCGATTCCCCACTGTCACCGCGCGCCGGCTGCGCAACATCGTCGTTGAATGCTTCGCTCCGCGCTACTTGGTGGCGGGCGGCGCTCCGGCCGCCCGCCTCAAGCAGCTGGCCGCAACAATTTCTACTGCCGATCTGACGCAACTCATGCTCGTCTTTACGAGCCGAGCCAATCCAATACTTGGTGACTTCATCCGTCAGGTTTATTGGGGTCGCTACACTGGGGGATATACACAGATCACTAATGAGGATGCCCGTACGTTTGTTGGGCGCGCGATCGACGATGGCTTGACGACCAAGCGCTGGTCAGAATCTATGGTTCGGAACGTCTCGGGATACCTGACCGGTTGTTGTGCAGATTACGGGATGCTCGAACGTGGCCGGCGAACGAGTCGCCGCATCCTTCCATTCCGAATCTCACCTGTAGTAGCGGCATACCTAGCGTACGAACTGCACTTTGCGGGTGTTGGCAACAACGCCCTGCTCACGCACGAGGACTGGCAGCTATTTGGTCTGGCTCACGAAGACGTGCTGGAAGAGATCAAACGGCTTTCGCTGAAGGGGCTGCTCATTGTCCAGGCGGCTGGCGAAGTGATCCGGATCAGCTGGAAACAACACGACATGGAGGCGCTCTGCGATGCCCTCACTCAAAGCTGACTTTGACGAACTGCGCGAGCGTGTCCGGCATGGGCGTGAGCTCGGTCATGCGAGCTTCGAGCCGATATACTACCTCGTCTTTTCTCCGGAACAGATCCTCGAGGTGAAGAGACAGACGCCCGCTTGGGTGGCCAAGCTCCACCAGGAAGGGTGGGACGTACACACTTTCTCCATTGCAGAGCATATCTGGGCGCTACTCAAAGACGATCCGTTCTGGTCGCTCTGCGTAATGGAGGACAAGTCAGCACCTCTCGACTGGCCGCGTACCAACAAGGCACTGGCGGACATCCTGACGGCGGATAATAGCTTGATGAAATGTCTGGAGGATGCCCTACAACCGCTCGAGGGCCAGCAGAACGCGCTGCTCTTGGTGACCGATCTTGAAGCGCTGCATCCGTTTCTGCGCATCGGAGCTATCGAAAGTCAGCTCCAAGGCAAGTTTCACGTGCCGACGATTTTTCTATACCCCGGCGTGCGAACCGGCAAGACGCGCCTGAAGTTTCTCGGGTTCTACCCGGAAGATGGCAACTACCGCTCCGTCCACGTCGGCGGCTGAACAGACATAAGAACCCTGGGACAAACCCATGACCATCCGATCACTCTTCGACCCAAGCAAGGACATCTACCGGACCATCGAGAAGGTCATCACCTATGGCGCCTCGCAAGAAGGTCGCCTCAAGGCTGAGATCTCCGAGTATGTGGTCACCGAGAGCATTGAGGAGCAGTTCCGCAAGCTCCTTGATCGCATGCAGCTAGCGATGGAGTCCGGCGGGGAGAATGAGGTCGGCGTCTGGGTCTCAGGCTTCTACGGGTCAGGTAAGAGCTCGTTCACCAAGTACCTCGGCCTGGCATTTGATGATCAGCGCACCATCGAGGGCACGCCGTTCATCAAGTACCTGCAAGACCGCCTACACAAGCCACAGACCAAGGCTCTGCTGAACACTGTTGCACAAAAGTTCCCTGCCGCCGTGGTCATGCTGGACCTCGCTAGCGAAATGCTCGCTGGCGCCACGATGGAAGACGTCTCCACCGTCCTCTACTTCAAAGTGCTCCAGTGGGCCGGTTATTCGCGCAATCTCAAGGTCGCCGCCTTCGAGCGCATGATTGAGAAAGACGGCCGTACCCCCGAGCTGCATGAGCGCACTGCCCAGGCGTTGCCTGGTGCGACCTGGGCTCGCGTTCAGAACAACCCACTGGTCACCGACGGGTTGATCCCGGCAATCGCCCACGAGATGTACCCGGCGCTCTTCCCGGAGCCTAAGTCCTTTTCATCCAGCACCGAGGGCTTCATCCAGTTCGAAGATCAGCGCGTGCAGGAGATGATCGATATCATCCGCGAGAAAAGCGGTAAGCAGAACATCATCTTCATTGTCGACGAAGTCGGCCAGTACGTGGCTTCGCGTGACAACCTGATCCTCAACCTCGATGGCCTGGCCAAGAACCTCAAGCGGCTGGGCGACGGCAAGGCCTGGATCATTTCCACCGCGCAGCAGACTCTCACCGAAGACGATCCTCGCGCAGCACTAAACTCGGACAAGCTGTACAAACTGAAAGATCGCTTCCCGATTCAGATCGACCTTGAATCGAGTGACATCAAAGAGATCTGCTACCGCCGTCTGCTCGGGAAATCACCGGCTGGCGAGACAGAGCTTGGCAAGCTGTTCGATGCCCACGGCCAGGCGCTGCGGCACAACACCAAGCTGCAAGACGCCAAGTATTACGACGCGGACTTCAGTAAGGAAAGCTTCACCAATCTCTACCCGTTCCTGCCAGCTCACTTTGACATCCTACTGCACCTGCTGGGCGCACTGGCCAAGTCCACCGGCGGCATCGGCCTGCGCTCTGCGATCAAGGTCATCCAAGACGTCCTGAAAGGCGAAGGCGGCTCCAAGGCGATGGCCGACCAGCCCGTGGGCTGGCTCGCCACCACCGTTACGCTGTACGACGAGCTAGAGAAGGACATCCGCCGTGCCTTTACCTCCATTCACCAGGCGGTTGGCAAGGTCCAGATTCGCTTCCCGGACTCGCAGCTCCACCAAGACATCGCCAAGTCCGTCGCCGTGTTGCAGATTCTCGGCAACTTGCCGGTGTCGGTCCAGAACGTCGCGAGCCTGATGCACCCCTCCGCCACTGCATCCTCGCAGCTCGACGCAGTGCGCAAGGCCGTGGAAGACATGTTGGGGGACGTGCATGTACCGCTTGGCGAGAAGGACGGCAACCTTGTTTTCCTCAGCGAGAAGCTGCGTGACATCGAACAAGAGCGCGGTGCCATTGCGCTACGTACCGTGGATGTGAAGCGCATCTTCAACGATGCGCTTCGCGAATCCTTCGACCCGCTGCCCCGCGTCAATCTGCATGGCACGATGGCCGTCGCAACGGGTTTGAAGGTCCAGGCCGGCAGCGCCATCACCAGCCTGGCCGGTGATCACAGCATCATCCAAACCGTCGTTGAGCTGGTGCCTGCCAGCGACTACGACGCCGCCAAGAACCGCATGCTGGACGACTCCCGCAGCCGTGCGGGCCGCAACATCATCGGACTTTTGGCCCGGTCCAACCGCGAGCTGGACGATCTGGCCAACGAAATCTATCGCTGCCAGCGCATCGCTGAACTGCACCGCAACGAGCCCGACCAAGAGGTCAAAGACTACTCCACCGGCCAGCTTGACCGCGCCGCCAAACTTGCGACCCAGCTCCAGAGCAAGATCAAGCAAACCCTGCAGGCTGGTTCGTTTGTCTTCCGGGGCCAGGCGACGGCGGTATCGACGCTGGATGCCAACCTGCTGGAGGCGGCGAAGAAGCTGCTCTCCGATGTGGCCAACCAGGTGTTTGACCGCTATGTCGAAGCACCGGTGCGCGCCGGCACTGATACCGCTGAGAAATTCCTGAAAGTCGCCAACCCTGCCGCCATTGGCAGCAGCCTTGACCCGCTCGGTCTAGTGCAAACGGTCGCAGGCCGCGCCTCGTTCAAGACCGATCACAAGGCGATGATCAGCATCCGCGACTACATCGACAAGCACGGCACGGTCGACGGCAAGCGCCTGCTCGACGATTTCAGCGGCGACCCGTTCGGCTGGTCGCAAGACACCACGCGCTACATCGTGGCGGCCATGTTGATGGCTGGGGAAATCAAGCTCAAGGTCTCAGGGCGTGAAGTCACCGCCGCTGGCCTACAGGCGATCGATGCCCTGAAGACCAACAACTCCTTCAAGCAGACCGGCATTGCCCTGCGCGACGAGCGGTCGTCCATCGAAACCCTCGCTCGGGCGGCGGAGCGGCTCACCGAACTCGTCGGCGACATGGTTATTCCGCTGGAGCAGGAGATCAGCAAGGCGGCAGCCAAGCACTTCCCTCGCTTCCAGCACGATTATGGATCCTTGGCCGAGAAGCTCAGTGGCCTCGGGTTGGCGGGCAGCGACCGCATCCGCACACTAAACCAGGACATTGCTGACGTCCTGTTCACCGATGCGGCGGACGCACCCCAGCGCCTGGGTGCTGAAACCTCTGCCATTTATGACAACCTCAAGTGGGCGCTCGAAGTGAAGCGCGTGCTCGACAACGGGCTCGACGCCACCCTGCGGGATCTTCAAGCCCATCGTTGCGACATCGAGGACTCGCCCGACACCGGCGTGCCGGGCGAGCTGCGCCGCGAACTCGCAGAAGACCTGGGAACCCTGTCAGAGCGCCTGGGCAAAGAGGACTTCTACAAACACACCGCCGACTTCAATTCGCAGCTCACTCACCTGAAGGGTCGGGTGCGCGATGCCGTCATCACCCTATCTGAACAGCAGAAGCTGCGCTTGAAAGATGGCGTAGAGGATCTGCAGCGCATCCCCGAATGGGAGGAACTTACCCGAGAGGAACGTGGTAATGCCGGGAGTCGACTGGATGGACTCGCCTTGGCAACCACGCAAGATCTGGCCGGACTCAAAAAGCTCCTGGCCCGCGACTACGACATCAACAGCACCCTCGAAGAACTCAAACGCTCCATCCAGCGTCAGGGCCAGGAACGTCTGCGCCAGCGCATGGAAGAAGATCGCGCCAAAACCGGCGATAAAGGCCCAGCCAAACTCTTCAAGTCGATCTCGGTGCCCATGAAGATAACCTCGGCTGCGGACATCGACGCACTGATTCAGCAGCTTCACGAAATCAAGGCGCAGCTCGGTCTCTATGCGGAGATCGAAGTGACGCTTGTCATCAGTGACCAGCCCGGAAAGGATGGGGGCTAACGATGGAGGTGGAAACAGAATTTAGGCAACACATTGAGCAGGTCGCCGACGAGGTGCTAACGCAATTCGAAAGCATTGCTGCTGTAGCCAAGAGCAAGCTTCACGATCGGCGAACGCAGGGCGCCGACGTCCTGGCGAGCATCAACACGATGACGTCCAGTTCCACCATCCAGAGGCTGGATCAGATCAGTCAAGCCAACCGAGAGAGCTATCAGGTACTGGCGGCTGAGCCCGCTATTGCCCGTGTCGTAGTGATAGATGAGGAAGGCGAAGAGCGCACCTACTATATCTGCCGCACTAGCCCGGCCTCAGGCTTCCTTAACCTGGCCAGCTACCGCGCCCCAGTCGGGCGTTTGGCCTCCTTGGCGATTGGGGCCGAGTTCACCTTGCCGAATGGAACTGTGGTCGAGGTGTTGGAGCGTGCTCAGCTCAGACCCACCGCACTCGCCGGCGGTTGGGATTCGCGCGATACCGTGGTTGAGGCCGAGCATCTCGGCCCATTCACCATCGAATCACTGCGAGCGTTGCTGACCGAAATCGGGGGCGAAGAAGTCACCGAAGATCTCTTGGGCCGACTCCTGGCCGAAGAGACCGTTAAAGAAAATATAATCAATGGCTTGCGCCGCAGCGTCATCACGAAGATGGGGCTGCGCGATCAGCCCGTTCTCGATCAATACCAAGACGAGATTTTCCGCCTTCCTCTCGACAAACGCCTGCTGATCCTGGGCCCTCCGGGGACCGGCAAGACCACGACCCTGATCCGCCGCCTGGGCCAAAAGCTCGACACCGCCTTCTTGGAAGAAGGCGAACAACGTTTAGTAGAGATGGTGGGAACAGCGCAAGGTGTTGCGCACTCCAACAGTTGGCTGATGTTCACGCCCACCGAGTTGCTCAAGCAGTACCTCAAAGAAGCATTCGCACGCGAGGGCGTTCCTGCCTCTGATCTTCGAATCAGAACCTGGCAGGACTATCGGCGCGAGTTGGCCAGAAACACCTTTGGTGTACTCAGAACCGCTTCTGGTGGCGGTACCTTTGTCTTGAAAGACGCGCTACCCAGCTTGAGCGCAGAGGTTCTAGATCGTCCCATTCAGTGGTTTGACGACTTTGATACATGGCAGCACAACGCCTATGTGCAAGAGCTGCACGAAGCGGCAGCGCTGCTCCGTGCAGCCAAGGCACCAGAAGTCCAGCACCTGGGCGAACGCATCCAAAACATTCTGGCGCGGGCGGGTGACGGTGCCTTGGCATCCACGTTCGGATCACTGGCCGCAGAGCTCCCTAAGGTGCAGGCGCTCGTCACCAGTCTGAAGGAGGCATCTGACGGCAAGATCAAAGCTGCGCTCAACCTGCAGCTCAACCGCAACCGAGCGTTCCAGGATGAGTTGGCCCGCTTCATCGATGACCTGCAGCAAGCCCAGGCGCCCGATGCCGACGAGCAGGACGACCTCGATGCCGACGAGGAAGAAGACACGACGGCCCCACGCACGGGTCGTGCAGCCGCGTTCAACGCTTACATGCAAGCCGTGCGCGCCCAAGCCCGGGCAGTGGCATCCAAGCGCACAGGCAGCAAGTCGTCTCGTAACGGCAAGATTATCGAGTGGCTGGCGGCTCGTGGCCTGACAGAGACGGATCGCGCCGAAGTGGGGGCGAGCCTTCTGGTGCAGACTAATGCCCACCGCTTCGTGAACCCGGTCAAACGCTACCTCGATGGCATCCCCAAGCGCTACCGTGCATTCCGACGTGAACGTCAGCAATCAGGCAACTGGTATCGAAACGAAGGCTTCGAGGCCCGCGACATCCATCCGCTAGAACTGGATATTGTCTTGCTGGCGATCTTGCGCGCTGCAGGCGATCTGAGCAGCCGGCCCAACATCCAGCGAGACATTGACAGCCCGGCCTGGTCATCGCTGCAGCCCATCCTCAGGCATTACCGCAACCAGATCCTGGTGGATGAAGCGACAGACTTCTCGCCCATTCAACTTGCCTGCATGGCAGCGCTGGCCCATCCACGCCTGCGCTCATTCTTTGCCTGCGGTGACTTCAACCAGCGATTGACCACCTGGGGTGCCCGTTCCGCTGACGACTTGAAGTGGGTTTTTGCCGACTTCGACATCAAGGAGATCACCGTCTCCTATCGCCAGAGCAAGCAACTCAACGACTTGGCCCGCGCCATGATCCGCGCAGTGAGCGGCACCGAGCAGAACGCTAGCTTGCCCGCGCATATGGACAGCGCGGGTGTGGCGCCTGCCTTGCTGGAGCATGCGGCCGATACAGAGACCATTGTCAGTTGGCTGGCCGATCGTATCCGCGAGATCGAGCGCTTCGTCGGTCAACTGCCTTCCACCGCTATCTTCGTGAACGCCGAAGACGATGTGACCCCGGTGGCTGAGGCGCTCAACGCAGCCCTGGCTGAGCACAACATCCAGGTCATCGCCTGCCACGAGGGCCAGGCCGTCGGGCAAGAGAGCAATGTGCGCGTGTTCGACATCCAGCATATCAAGGGGCTGGAGTTCGAGGCAGTGTTCTTTGTTGGCATCGATCAACTCGCCGCTTTACAACCGGCTTTGTTCGACAAATACCTGTACGTGGGCACCACGCGGGCGGCCACGTACCTGGGCGTGACCTGTACAAGCACTTTGCCGGCCACCATCGAGAGTCTGCGCACTCACTTTGGCCAGGACTGGGAAACGCCAGGTTCGCAACGCGCGGTCACAGAACAATAGGAATCGATTGATGGCCTTTGACAAAACAACAAGAAACCGCCTGCAGCGCTTCGTCAATGACGCGCGCCGTGTGCTGGAAGAGGAGTTCACCCGCCAACTCCAGAACGACTACGGCATGGACCCGAACGCGGGCACCGTGGCGGAGCTAGTCAGCCTGCGCCATATCAATGATGCCCAGCGCGAATCCGCACGCATCTTGCGCGACACCCTGGCGCACTACTGCGCCGGTGGCGACATGGATGCCAAACAGGAGCTGGACCGTATCGTCCGTGAGCAGGCCTTTACCGTACTCAACCGCTTGGCCGCCTTGCGCATGGCTGAGGCGCGTGGGCTGCTGGTCGAGTCGGTGGACAATGGCTTTCAGGCCAAAGGATTTCAGCTCTACGCACGGCTGGCTGGCATGGGACTGGGTGAAACTGGCGATGCCTACCGTACCTATTTGTTCAGTGTGTTCGATGAGCTGAGCCAAGACCTGCCAGGGCTGTTCGATCGCTACTCGCCTCAGGGCCGCTTGTTCCCGCGCGAAGCCGCGCTGCTGCAAGTGCTCAACCTGATCAACGACGCTGACATTGCCCCGCTATGGAGCGAGGACGAAACCATTGGCTGGATCTACCAGTACTTCAACTCCAAAGAAGAGCGCAAGGCAATGCGTGATGCCTCACAGGCGCCGCGCAACAGCCGCGAACTGGCGGTGCGCAACCAGTTCTTCACCCCGCGCTATGTGGTCGAATTTCTGGTGGACAACACCCTGGGCCGTCTGTGGTTCAACGCCACCGGGGGCAATACCCATCTGCGCGAGCGTTGCCAGTATTTACTGGTCAAGCCCGACGAAGCGGCCACTCTTCATTCACAAATGGCCGCGACCAAACTGCGCGACCCGCGCACCCTGAAGCTGCTGGACCCGGCCTGCGGCTCCATGCACTTTGGCCTGTATGCCTTCGATCTGTTTGCTGAGATTTACCGCGAGTCCTGGGCCTGGGAACGGCAGCATGGCCCCGGCTCGCTAGACGTCTCCACGCAGCCGGCCGCTGCGCTCAAACCGCTGAACCATACCTATAAGGACGAAGCGGCATTTTTGCGCGATGTACCGCGCCTGATTATCGAGCAAAACATTTACGGCGCGGAAATCGACCCGCGAGCCGCACAGATCGCCTCGCTGGCGCTGTGGCTGCGGGCACAGCGCGCCTGGCACGATACAGGGATCAAGGCCAAAGATCGGCCACCGATCGGGCGGGGACATGTCGTCGCAGCCATTGCGCCGCCGGCAGAGCGAGAGCTTCGCCTGCAGTTTGCTGCCAACCTCGATCAGCGCGATGCTGAGCTGTTCGAGAAGACCCTGCAACTGCTTAAGGGGCTGCCGGAAATGGGCGTGTTGCTCCAAGTTGAGCGGGAACTGCCGAACTTGATTCACCAGGCCTATGTGGGCAAAGGCACCGGCCTGTTTGCCGCGCAAGAGCAGGAGAACTGGCAGCAAGCTGAGGCACGGCTGCGCACGGCGCTCACCGAGTTCGCCCAAGCAGCGAAATCCACATATCAAGGCCGTTTGTTTGCCCAGGATGCCCTGCAAGGTCTACGGCTCATCGATCTGTGCCGTGAGGTTTTTGATGTGGTGGTGATGAACCCGCCTTTTGGTGCGCTTTCTTTAGGCGTGAAAGAGTATTTTACGGAAGCCTACCCTGATTCATTCAATGACCTGCTCGGCATTTTTGTCGATCGCGGATTAAGTTTGCTAAGGCGTGGAGGTCGGCTGGGGGCGATCACGTCTCGAACCTGCTTCTTTTTAACCAGTTTCACCGATTGGAGAAAAAAGGTTGTTTTAGGTCTTTCCGGCATCGAAGTGATTGCTGATCTGGGCCAAGGTGTGATGGACGACGCCATGGTGGAGGCGGCAGCTTATGTGCTAGAGCGCGGCACCACGGACCCAACAACCAATGTTATTCGTGCTATAGCCGACGATAACCGCCATCAAGCCTTGGATGATTGCGTGTCTATTCATCGTAAGGGCAATACTGATGAACGCTTGTTTCAGGCTGAAAAGAAAACGTTTGATCTGTTGCCAGATTCGCCCTTTGTCTACTGGGTGGGAGCTGAAACGATCAAGCAGTTTAATTCTGAAGAACGCTTTGAGCCGAATGTTGGAAATGTGCGAGTTGGATTGCAAACGGGCGATGACCCACGCTTTGTTAGGGCCATATGGGAGGTCTCCCCCAAGGACACGCAATTTTGCTACTACCCGACAAATGAAAGAGCCTTTTGCAGCTTTGATGATCCTGTTGTGCTGTCATATTTGCGGCGACGCAAGGAAGGGGTTCCACGTTGGGCGTTTCATGTCAAGGCGGGGGCATCGCAGCCTTGGTATTCGCCCATTACTTTGAAAATTAATTGGCATGACAAAGGAGTCGAACTCCGAAATTTTACTGATGCCAAAGGGAAGCTTCGTTCGCGGCCGCAGAATGTAGGTTTTTACTATCGTCCTGGCTTCAGTTGGACGCGCCGCGCAGTCCGTTTCTATCCTTACGTTATCCCCAGCGGCTGCATTCCTTCAGTCAGCCGATATATGGCATTCCCTGAGTTAGGACGCGAAGTTGAAGCATTGGGAGTTTGCGCATCCCGCTTGGCATCAGCTTTTTTTCGCTTTTATGGGGAAAAGTTTGAGTTTCCGAACTTCTTAGTTGAGACCGTCAAGATGTTACCTTGGCCAGAATTGATCGATGATGCCAAAGACTACTTCAGTACCTTGATTGCAGGCGAAGTTGAGAAAAGACGTCAGGCATATCAAAATTATGAGCCGTTTCACGAATTTGTGTTGCCCGCCAGAATTCGCGACTACTCCTGCGGGGGCGCGGCACTACACTTTGATCGGCACAGCCTCATCGGCGAGAAAGGTGAGCGCCTGGTGGCTGATGCCTACGGCTTTACCCCGCAGCAGGCGGAGGTCGTTGAGCGTGACCTAAGGGAAGCTATATCTTATCAACATGGAGCAGCGGCTAATGCTGATGAGGAAGAGTCGTCATGTGAGGACGCCGATTTTGTTCTGGATACGTCACCTTACGCTACCGAGGAGGCGCATATATCCTACTTATTGGGGTGTGCATTCGGGCGCTGGGATATTCGCTTTGCCACCGGCGAACGTCAGCCTGAGACATTGCCGGATCCGTTCGCACCGTTTCCGGTCTGCCCTCCTGGCATGCTGCAGAATGATAAAGGTCTGCCAGCTCGCCAGCATGAGTTGCCAGAAGGCTATCCGCTGGCCGTCGCTTGGTCAGGTGTGCTTGTCGATGATGAAGGCCATTCTTTTGACGTTGTTGAACAGGCGCAAAGTGCGCTGCGTGTGATTTGGAAGGAACATGCCGATTGTGTAGAAGAAGAATCTAGCGTGAAATTGGCAAGTAAGTCTCTTCGTGATTACTTTCGACGTTCAAGCGGCTTCTTTACGGACCATCTTAAGCGGTACAGCAAGAGCAGCCGCAAAGCCCCCATTTACTGGCCACTGTCTACAACCTCTAGCAGCTACACGCTGTGGGTCTATTACTCCGGCCTCACCAGCCAAACGCTTTACACCGCCATCAACGACTTTGTCGAGCCGAAGCTCAAACAAGTCGGCGCTGATGTGACGGCGCTGCGCAACAAGGGGGCAGCCCGCTCGCGCGACGACGAAAAACAGTTCGAGGTGCTACAGGCGTTTGAATTGGAGCTGATCGAGCTCCGCGACTCCTTGCTCAAACTTGCACCCACCTACAAGCCCAATCACGACGACGGCGTGCAGATCACAGCCGCGCCGCTGTGGCCGCTGTTCCGCCACAAGCCCTGGCAGAAGGTGCTCAAGGACACCTGGGCCAAGCTGGAAAAAGGCGACTACGACTGGGCGCACCTAGCCATGAATTACTGGCCGGAGCGCGTGCGTGAGAAGTGCAGGTCGGACAAGAGCCTGGCTATCGCACACGGCTTGGAAGATCTGTACATAGCGCCCGAAGCAGCACCAAGGAAGACGCGCAGTAAGAAAAAGGCTGGGGGGTGACGAATGATCAGCAGCGTTCAAGATTACCCGGTCAGCCACTACTTCAACCCTGATGCCGCGCAGCGGTTCTTTATTCCCAAGTACCAGCGCGAGTATGTGTGGAAGCCGAAAGCCTGGGAGGCGCTATTCAATGACCTGGAAGACTCGCCCAAGGGGCATTTCCTGGGCTCGATCATCTGCGTGAATAACCAGAAGGATTCGATGGCGGGTGGGCGCCTGGAGTTGATTGACGGTCAACAGCGTTTCACCACCATCAGCCTGCTTTTCTGCGCCCTTTACGATCGGCTGAAGGCGCACCCAGATCCGGATGACGACTTCAATGTGGAGATGGTGAACCTGAAGAACCGGCTCTTCATCAAATCAACTAATCAGTGGCGTTTCGAACCCAGTGAGCAGGCACAGAACAAGGCCGATTTTCAGAAAGTATTGAGCGACCTCTTCCCTAAGTTGGTCGCGGCACCCAAGGGGCTGAGCTACTTCGGCAACCGCCGCATCGCCAAGACGTATAGCTATTTCCGTGAGCGCTTGCAGCCTTTGAGCATCGAGCAAGCCTTGACGCTGCTGGACAAACTTAAGGCGGCGGTGCTGGTCAAAATCGAGGTGCCCAGCCACTCGGATGCTTTCGTCCTGTTCGAGACGATCAACAACCGTGGCATTCCGCTGTCGGCCATCGACATCATCAAGAACAACCTGCTGGCCGAATTGGACAAGCGGCCCGACTATGGCATCGACCGCGCATTTGACGAGTGGAAAGACCTGATCGACCTGCTGCCCGACCCGGCGGTGCAAGAGCGTTTCCTGCGCCAGCTGTACAACATGTTCAAGTACCTCCGGCGGGTGGAGGTCAAAGGCTGCACGCGCGCCACGCGCTCGAATCTGATCACCATCTACGACACTTTGCTGCGCAAGCGCCCGGTTTGGCTCTTTGGGGCGCTGCAAGCCAAGGGAAAAACCTATTCGGCACTGCTCAACCCTGCCCTTGCGCGAGGTGAATGGGGAGACACCGTAGCAGTCGCCCTGCAAGATTTGCAGCGCTTGGGCGCCGCGCCTGCATATGCGTTCTTGCTATGGGCAAGTCAAGTCGCGCAAAGCCAAAAGTGGCATGAAGGCGACGCACTGGGTCGATTGGCCGCCTTGCTGACCAAGTGGTTCTTCTGGCGCAACTTGACCGATATGCCGCCCACCCGCGAACTCGACCCAATGTTCGTGGATTTTGTTGGACAATTATTGAAGCAGCTCCGCAGCGGCGAGATCACTACCCTGGACAGCTTCATCCAGCAGACAAGTGATCGGTTGCTGGCACAGGCGGCCCCGGAGGACATTTGCGAGTCGCGTCTCAAGGGTGATGTGTACCTCGAAAATTACGAGGCCACGCGATTCATGCTATGCAAGTTGGAAGAAGCGCACCAAACCCGCGAAAACAGGCGGGATCTGTGGGCACATGACGCCAATGACCGCCCTGTCTTCACCGTGGAGCACATCCTGCCGAAGACCGAGAACTTGGGGCCGGGCTGGGTGACGATGCTTGAAGGTGATCAGAAAGGCTCTGCTGGTGCCATTCGCGAGCGCTGCGCTCACCAGCTCGGCAACCTGACCCTGAGTGGCTACAACTCCAAGCTCAGCACGATGGAATTCTTGAAGAAGCGGGATCGCAAGAACGACCAGGGTGACTTCATCGGCTATCGCAATGGCTTGTACCTGAATGCTGATTTGGCCGGCCGAGATGATTGGAACGAGGCCGCCATTGCGGCACGAACAGACAAGACGCCCAAGGAGGTGAAGTCCATCCTGAGCCTGCGGGAGGAGCAATAGATCATGCTCGTGTACGTCAACAATTTCCTGTTTGAACCGGCGCAGGGGCCGGACCAGATCGTTCAGCTCGTGGCCAAATGGGTGGGGCAGCGAGCAAAGGGTTATATCGATGCCGCTCGGCTTGCCGAGGGCATCCGAGAGCTGAAACTCAAGGACGGCAGTACGTTGACCTCGCGCGCCACTTGGTCTGACGACAAAGGAAGGGCCTATCCATTCTGGTTCTGCGCGCAGCTTAGCCACCGCGACGAAAAAATCTCGGGCAGGCGCTGGATCACCGAAATTGGTCTACACCAGGAAGCCGAGTGGAAGCCCATCGAGTGCTCTTTGCTGCTGAGGACCGACGAGGTCAGCGCACGGGTTACCGCTCCCATTCAGGTGACCCGTCCGAAACTGATCGAGCAGCTCATTCAGTCATGCGACCCCCTCGGGCAGACCCCTGGCTTGAAGGTCAAACGACTAACGATGGAAAGTGCATCAGCATTCCTGCGTGAAGTGGAGCGCAACGAGCGTGACTATCCGATTGCGATACTGAGCGCGAATCGGGATGGGCAATACCCAGTTGCTCCAGAGCGCTTGCGATCGATAGTGGTGGGGTTGGCCGACGTCGTTTGCGTACCGCCAGAAGAAGACACGTTTGCAATTGAAGAGCTTGTTGGGCGCCGCTTCATGGCTTTTGGCGGGGCGCTCAATATTGTGTTTCCTGGCCGCCAAGGCGGTCGCGGGCTCTTTTATGAAACGGTTCTGTTGCGCCATGATGAGATTGCTGACCTTCTAGACAGCGGTCACTCGATCGAGTCGGAGGTGTTATCCACGATAACGCATCGCACTAATCTGCCATTTTCATGGCGGCATATTTCGCCAGAGAAAGTGGGACAGGCTGCCCTTCGTGCCCAGTTGTCGCAGATGAGCGAACGGGCCAAAGCTGGCGATCAATCAGAGGAGCTGACGGAATACGTCGCTCTGCTGGAGTCAGCCGATCAGGAACTGCAGTCCAAGGACAAAGAACTCGCACGCATTCGCTCCAATTACGAAGAAAAGGAACAAGAGGTTCGGGCGCTTGAGGCGGATATCGCCAACCTCAAACATGCGTTGAGTGGCCTGCAATCAAGTTATGATGGGATGGATGAGGTTGCCGAGGCCTTGGTTCCCTTGCGCGACTCTGTAGCGGCCGTTCTCAAGGGAAGCCACAGTCTGCAACAGACTGTGGATCTGATCGCGACGCTTTATTCAGACCGGATTGTTTTCTTGGAAACTGCCAAAAGTTCAGCGAAAGAGTCTGATCGTGGCGGCTTCCGTCAGGGGGCGAAGGCATTCGAGATGTTGCAGAAGCTCGCTACCGAATATTGGCAGCAGCTTGCTGACGGCAAGAGCGACCAACAGGCCAAAACCGTATTTGGGCAAAACGCTTATGCAGCCAATGAAGCTAGTGCCTTGAGCAACGACGGCAAGCGTCGACGCACCTTTAGCTACCGTGGCCGTGACTTCCTGATGGAGAAGCACTTGAAGCACGGTGTGAAAGACAGCCTGGCCGAAACCCTGCGTGTGCATTTTGAATGGCTGGCTCACGAGAAGAAGATCATCGTCGGCCATTGTGGCAAGCATCTGAATTTCTGAGGGGGACGACGTTTTGACTATTGCAGAGTTCATTCGGGAGTCCGTACTGCGACCTCTTCTGAAGCAGTCGGGCTGCTTGGTGGTGTACGACGCCGATAAGCGCTTCCGCGAGCAGTGCTTCGATCTGGCCTCCGACAATGTGCGTGTCATCGACACATCCGAAAGCAGCATCGAAAGCCGGGATGCTGCATTGCTGGCACTGCGCGAGGTGGGACAACCCAAGGCCTCATTGGAAGGGGTGCTGATTTATGTGCCGGCCAAAGGGCCTGAAACCGACGAGCAAAAGCAGGTAGACCCGTTCGCGTTGTATGCGGTGTGTGGCAAAGTATTTCCAAATGGTGCGGGGGATGAATATGAGCAGATTTGTCTGAAGGCCAAGCCAGACCACATGACCGAGATCCGCCAGGTGTTTGCCGGGTCACCCGCGGGGCCGACCTTTGCGGTGATCGATGCCATCGGTGGCGGCGTGAGCTGGCCGCAATTGCGGGCAACCTTGCAGGTGGAGTCTGGGAGGGAGATCCTAGCGGCACTACTGGCACCAAGCGCCAACCAAACCGAAGCGCTGAAGGGACAGGAAAGCTGGATGCAAGAGGCGCGCGACTTCCTCCGTGCCACCTTGGGTCTAAGCGTGAAAACGCGCGGCAAGACCTGGGCCGCCCTGGCGGATGAACTGTGGCGCTACGTGCTGTTCAGTGAGTTCGTGGTTGATTTGCCGGTGGCGCTGCCAGAAACCCTGAAAGGAGTGCCGCATGCGCCGATGGCAGCCCGGCCCATCGTTGAGGATGTGTGTGACCGTCTGCGCAGCGATCCGAAATCACGCGCGGTGTACATCGAGCGGGCAGAAGCCATCGAAGCAGAACTCAATCTGACCAACCTTTGCGGGGCGATTGAACATCTCGGTGAACGTGACACCTTCCCCTTCGAGGAGCGGACCTTCCTGCGCACGGCGATCAAGGGCATCGTCACAGGAGATACCGATGCCACACGCCGTGTGCTGACGCGCTATAAGAGCTCCGTGTGGCTGGGTAAGGGCGAAAGCCAGGCGCAGTGGGAGTTGGTACGCTCTGGCCTGAGCCTGGTCGAGGCGTGCGAGGACTTTGAGCGCCAATTGTCAGATCATGCCCGCTCTCAGGCGGAGCTGATCGATTTCTACCTAGGCAGCCTGCGTGAAGCAGACCGCTTGCAGCGCGAGTTTGAGCAAGCCGCAGGCGACTTCCTCGACCAGCACGGCTTGCTGCATGAAGTGATCAGCCAGGCGCGGGCTCGCTATCGGCGTCTGGCCGAAAAGGTTCAGGGCGTGTTTGTGAAGCACATCGAGACCGCTGGTTGGCCACCGACGGGACGCCTGGCCAACGCCGATGCCTTTGATCGGTTGGTGGCGGATCGTCTCAAGGAAAGCGGGCGCAAGGTGGCCTACTTCATGGTGGATGCCCTGCGCTACGAATTGGGTGTCGCCCTTGAAAAACTGCTGGCAGAAGATGGACCAGTCGAGCTGCAAGCTGCCTATGCGCAGCTGCCAACCATCACCCTCGTGGGCATGGCGAGCCTGTTGCCTGGCGCACGCACGGGTTTGACCCTCTCGTTGGAGAACGACTCGCTCGTGCCCAAGCTGGCCGGGGCGTCCGTGAGCAACGTCTCGCAACGCATGAATGTGTTGACCAAGCGGTATGGAGATCGCTTCTCGGAGATGTTGCTCAACGATTTTGTGCGCGGCAAACCGAAGATTGCAGAGACCGTCGACCTGCTGGTACTGCGCTCCACGGAAATCGATAGCCAGTTGGAAAGCAACCCCGAGACGACGTTGGGTCTGATCCCCGGCACGCTCAAACTGATTCGCGTCGCTCTGCACAAGTTGCGCGGCATGGGTTTCAAGGAGGCGGTCATCGTGACCGACCACGGCTTCTTCCTTAACGCGCAAGCGGAGGCAGGCGATGTATGTGTGAAACCCCAGGGCAAATGGCCGGTGAATGCACATGACCGCATGATGCTGGGCGATGGCTCGGCGGACGGTCACAGCTTGGTGGTGAGCGCAGAGAAGGTCGGTATTCGAGGCGATTTCTCGCAAGTGGCTCTGCCCCGTAGCATGGCGCCCTATCGCTTGGGGCATCTGTATTTCCACGGCGGGGCATCCCTGGCGGAGGCCGTTGTGCCGGTGCTGGTGGCACGTTTGGATACCGCCGCCTATGCGGAACTGCGCAAGGTGGTGGTGGAGCTGAGCTATAAGAACGGCGCCAAACGAATTACTACGAGACTGCCAGTCATCGAAGTGATACTGGTTGCCGACGACATGTTCTCGCAGGGCATGAGCGTTGAGATTTTGCTGGAAGCGCAGGACAGCAAGGGCAATGTGGTGGGTGAACCACGTCCGGGCGGCGATGTGAATCCCGCGACCCGGACCGTGACCTTGATGTCGGGCCAGCGCAAGCAAATTGCCTTGCGCATGGATGACGAGTTCAGGGGCAAGTTTTCAGTCAAAGCGCTGAATCCGACCACGCTCGCAGCATACAGCGTTCTTGCGATTGAAACCGACTATACGGAATGAACCCTATGGACGAACTGGACAAAAAGCTAAACGCGACTTTCGACGGAAAAGTGCTGCGCAAGGACTTGCTGCATCGAATCAAGAAAGGCACCAACGTCCCCACGTTCGTCCTGGAGTTTCTGCTCGCTAAGTATTGCGCCAGCAATGACCAGGCGGAGATGGATGCCGGTATGGAGGCGGTGCTATCCTCTCTGCAGGAGAACTACGTTCGCCCCGACGAAGCCAATGCAGCTCAATCCAAGGTGGCCATCAAGGGCAAGCACCGATTCATCGACAAGGTCCATGTCCGCTATGTCGAGAAAGAGAAGCGCCACTGGGCATCCCTGGAAAACTTCAACTCGCAGCGCATTGCGATCGGTGAGAAGTTCTACCGCGACAACGATCGACTTCTTGAAGGGGGCATCTGGGCCGAGGTAACCCTGGCGCACAACGATGTTGATGAGGACGACTACGCGTTTTCAATCGAAGATCTGCGGCCGATTCAACTCTCGCGCTTCGACTTCGAGCGCTACACCGAAGGCCGTGCGGATTTCACGCGCGACGAGTGGATCGCAGCTGTTCTACGGTCAGTGGGATTAGAACCAAGCAAGCTGTCGAAGCGCGTTCAGATGCACTTCATTGCTCGGCTGGCAGCCTTGGTAGAGCCCAACTACAACTACATAGAATTGGGCCCACGCGGCACCGGAAAGTCCTATTTCTTCAGCGAATTTTCACCCTATGCCACGCTGGTTTCGGGCGGCCAGGCGACCAAAGCCACGCTATTCTACAATAACGCGCGACGCAAGGTGGGCTTGGTCGGATATTGGGATACCGTGGCTTTCGACGAGGTCGGCGGGATCAAGGTGCGTGATCCCGACACCATCCAGATCATGAAGGACTTCATGGCCAATGGCCGCTTCTCGCGCGGCGCCGAGGTCATTGCCGATGCCAGTTTGAGCTTCGTTGGCAACATCGACGTCTCAGTCCAGCAAGTCGTGAATTCCAACGAGTACGACTTGTTTCAGCCGTTGCCCCCAGAGCTCGACCTAGCTGTAATGGATCGCTTCGCGGCCTATATCCCAGGCTGGGAAATGCCTAAGAACAGCAGTGAGTTCCTGACCAACCGCTATGGATTCATTACCGACTACCTGGCCGAAGCCTTCCACTACCAGTTCAAGCACACAAACCGGTATGAAGAAGTCAGTAAGCGCATTCGCCTTGGCAAGTCAATCGAGGGACGCGACGAGAAAGGGATCAAGAAGACCGTTTGCGCGTTCTTAAAAATCCTGCACCCGAACGGACCGCCGACCGAAGACGAATTCGAAGAGTACGTGGCCTACGCGACGGAGTGCCGCCGCCGCGTTAAGGAACAAATGAACAAGCGCAAGCCGGATGACGAATTTTCTTGTATCAACCTGTCCTACTTCAAGGCGAACGGTGAAGAAATCGTCGTCTTCTGCCCAGAGTCGAAGGATGCTGCGGCAACGCAGCAGCCTGCGCGCCGCAAGTTGAGCCAGGCAAATAAACAGCTCAAGGGGATCGTTGAGGCGCGGCAAACCGCTCAACCCGCGCCAATTGCCGACACCGCACCGTCAGAGGCGCCCTCAATTGCTTCAACGCCCGCGGTGGTTGTGCCTGTCTTGAACGATCTCAAGGAGCAGCACTTCACGATTCTGTACGGGGCTACGGGATACAGCTATGAATCGATCATGGGGCCCTACCTGCAGGGAGCGAAGACCGTCTTCATCGAGGATCCGTACATCCGGCTGCAACACCAGATTCAGAACTTTGTGCGCTTCTGCGAGACGGTGCTGAAGGCTAGCACCGTGAAGAAGATCATCCTGATGACAAGCGACGACGACAAGACCCAGTTGGCCGACATCGCCGAGAAGCTCGACGAGCTCAAGCAAAGCCTGCTGGAGCTGGATGTCGAGCTAGAGGTGGAACTCAACCCCAACATCCATGATCGCGAAATCCGCCTCGACAACGGCTGGATCATCAAGATCGGTCGCGGGCTGGATTTCTACCAGAAGCCAGGGGGTTGGTTTGAGGTGGGCGCGCATGATCTGGGGCTTCGTAAATGTTTGGAAACCAAAGTGGATATTTTCAGGGCATGAGCTGGAAAGCCCAGGAAATGAATTGTCGACAAGGATTGGAGTTTCTCATAACCTAGCGCTACTTCCTGAAACAACCGAATAACCCTGGCCGGGATCAGGAAGGCTGAAATTGCGCTATGCGACCAGACCCTTTTGGGGGCTGTGCTAGACCCATCGCTGCGTGGTCAGGTGGTGCGTGAGGCTCGTGAACTGTCGGGCCTTATCTCTTTTTGCTGCCTTGCGCACAGCCAGCAGACGTGACGTAGTGTAAACGGTTCTGAGCCCGGGCACCGGCATCGTGTTGGCTGATAAGGGCACAGCGTTTCCCGATGTGGGTGGAGCGTGGCGATACCCGATACAATCTGATACATCGGCCGATTTCCTTTGTCGTGGGCGAGTGTCAAAACTTCCCACTTTAACAGAGGAACATCGGCCTATCTTATGAGGTGCTTGTCACATGTAGGCTTTGTTTCTTAAAGCCCCTAAAGGATGTCGGGATATTGATGGCGGGGGAGCCTTAAGCAGAGAAGGACGTAACCAGTCCTCAACCGGAATGGGCGCTAACACCTCTTTGAGGAGATCAATCCCGGAGGTGGTAACATTGGCCCACTGGAGCGCATAGCGCAGTCCAACCCAAGATCCGTCGACCACGGATTTTAAGAGAGAAACAATGGCAGCGGGTGCCCAACTCTCCCAAAAACCGCTGCCCCCTAACCGTCTAAAGGCGATATTCTCGGTATGGCACGCAAGTTCTACGGCATGTAAACGGTAGTGTAGCACATCATGCAAACATCAGCGGTGCCTGACGATTGGAGCCCTGATTCGACCCGGGGCACGATTAGAGCCCCTGGGCGTTGAAATTCTCCGCACCCAGCACGTTTGCAGCACGCTCAAGAAGATGCTCATGGTGCGTGAAGAAGAGCACCTGAGTCTTCTGCGACAACTCGGCCAGCACCTTGAACGTCGCGCCCGCCGCTGCGTCATCAAAGTTGATCACGATATCGTCGACGACGACGGGTACTGGCCCCTGGCTTGCCACATGACTTTCAATAGCCGCTAGGCGCAGGGCGAGAAACAGTTGGTCGCGGCGGCCAGAGCTCAGGGCAGGAATCCTTTCCCGTCTGCCGTCGTCTCGCACACCCACGAGAACCCGCTTCTCCTCTTCGAAATCCGCGGCCACCCGGGTGAACTTGCCATCTGTGATCGCGGCGAAAAGCTCTGATGCGCGCGCCAACATAGGTTCCTGATGGCGCTCCTGATAAGTCTCAATGACATCGGACAAGATGGCTGATGCGAGCCGCGCCGAGGCGTAATCGCCGATCGACGTCGACAGGCGCGCCGCCGCCTCAGCTGCCCGCTGCTCGGCCGCGCTCGCGTGCGCCGTGCCATCGACCTTGTCGAGCACGGCCTTTGCCGTGAGCCACGTTGCATGCAGGTCTTGGACTTGGGCGGCCATATCCTCAAGCTCCTTTCCCGCCCGATCGAGGGTAGTGCGTACCTGTACGATATCCTGCCCTTCCGCCTGCGCGAGCAGCTCTTGCAAAGGGAGTGCTGAGCCCTGCACAAGACGGGCCTCGATCTCCGCCAGATCGCGCGTGAATTTGATGAGGTCAACACTGAAATTTTCGGCCTCGACGAGATCGGGCAGGCTCTGGCACCCCGCAGCGGCCATTAGGGCCGCAAGTTCATCCTTAGCCACCGCGATCGCCCTTTCCGCATGAGCCCGGCCTTTAGCGGCTGTTTCGATTCGTTCGGTCAGCGATCTCGCGAGCTGATCTGCCTTGCGGGCGGCCGTCAGACGCTCGTACAGCGTCTCGATGACGACATCAGTCGGGCGCCCCTCGACGTCGCAGCCGATCACCGCGCATATCCGCTTCGTCTCGGCTTCCGCGCCTATCACTGTGGTCTGCGAGGCTTCGAGGGCCGTACGCGCATCATCGAGGTCATCCAGGGCCCCATTGAGTCTGTCAAACTCAGCAAGGCGCGCCGTCGCCTCGGATCCGAGGGCGTTGGCGGCCAGCCGAATCCCGGCCATCGCTTGTCCCCAGTGTGTTTGCCAGTCGGCCAGCACCCGCTTGTGCTCGCCAATCTTGCGCTCCGCATCGGCGAGCTTGACCTCGGCTTGAGCTTTCTGGCGGGCGAGGAGTTTTTCGTTAGCCGCGGCTTCCCCTGCCTCCCCCGCATGCTCGCGTGCGCGAGCGATCGCTTGGCCGAGCGACTCGGTTGCACCGCAAGGCTGTAGGCCCCCCTCGACAAGCGCCGCAGACAGACTGGCCCGCATTGTAGTCGCCGTCTGTGTCGCTGCGGCGGCCTGGGCTTTGATGTCGACGCAGGGTTGGTAACGGTCGACAAGGCCGTCGCGCTTGGCAATCCATTCGGTTAATTCGGTGACCCCTAAGGTGGGTAGGCCATGCCTGGCGAGGAGAGACCGCCATTGTTCCTTGATCTCGTCAGCCGCGCGTTGCGCATCCGCGAGCCGATTCAGCTCAAGATCGAGCGCATTGCGCATCTGCGCCTGTCGCTTCACCAAGTCCGCATGCTGTGACACGCGCGCCGCATCGACAAATCGCGCATCGGCCGTACCGTCTGCGGCCTGCACAGACATTTCGTATTCGGCGGCGGTCGGCAGCGGTTCCTGTATCTCCTTGCCATCGGGAAACACCTTACGGCAGATCCTTTTCCACAGACCGTCACGCCACTCGCGCTTCTCGGCTAGGTGCTCGGCCGTCGGCACTTCGCCACGCTGCATAAGCCCCTCGATTTCGCCCCCGACGCCGCCCAGGTCGTTTTCGAGCGTCTTGATATGGCTCCCGAGCACCGCCCGCTGGGAATCCTGTTCTCCCTGCGCCTCGCGGAAGAACTTCAGTTCCGCCGGCAAGGGCATGATCATCGCAACGAGCGCATCGAGGCCCTTGTCCGACAACGCCGTGGCCGACGCGTTGAGGCCGGCCTGTTGAGTCTGCGCCTGGCCTGCGAGTTCGGCGGCCTTCGTTTCTGGGTTGCCATCGGCATCAAAGGCCCGTAGTGCTGACTGAAGCGAAGTCGGTATCGTTCTCACGCCGAGGTCGTGCAGTTTTTCGGTGAGATCACGCAACTCGGCCTGCGCGATCTCTTTCGTCTCCAAAACCGTGCGCAACTCCGTCTTGATCGTGTGGCCCTCGACTTCGAGTCCTTGCACCCTGGCACGCTGGGTGTCTTTCGGGATCACGGCGCGCAGATCGTCGCGGAGGGTCTCGTCAATCCCGCTGGCGAGCTCGGTAGTCTTCTGGCCCGTAAGCTTTATCGTGCTCGTGGCGGCCGTGGCGGCGTCACGAGCTTCACGAAATGACTTAAGGGAGTGATAGATGGCATCTATGGCAGTGCCTTCGCTGATCACGGCAGGCGAACGCGGCACGTCTTCAAACTCTTTCCAGTGATGTGCCGCATCGTCGTTGGCTTCAGTGAGGGCCTTCTCAGCCTCCTGCAACCGAGTCTCTGCGGCAATGCGCTGTCCCCGGGCGTCCGCGTCGAGGCGCTTGACGTCACCCAACTCGTCGAGGCGCTTGAGAACCAGACCGCGGGCGGCGACATCAGGCAAGACGGCAATAAGGCGCTCGAGACGGCGAGTCTCCAGTTGGAGAACGTCCTGTTGCGCGCGGGCCTTCTCGTAAGCAAGGCGTGCCGCCTCGGCAGCCTTACGCAGGGTCTCCCACTCCCCCGGCCGCGTCTGTGCGTCCTTGGCTTCCTTTTTCGCTGTCGCGTACTCGTTCAAGGTCTGGTGGATGAGTAGCGTGCGGGCCTGGGGCCGGAACAATCGGTCGGCTTCCCCTTTGAGTCGCTCGCGTAGCGTCCGGATCGAACTTAAGCCGGCACCGGCCTCAAAGAGGCTTTGTCCCACGTCACCTTCGCCTTCGCTCAGGGCCTTGCCGCCAGCTACAAGCTCGTCGTGGTCGAGGCCGAACATTGATCCCCATAGTCCCTCGGTGAGGCCGCCCATCCATCGCGGAAGTACATCATCAGGAATTGCGTCACCCAGCTCTGCCCCCGTTGCTGGGTCATATTTGACGAGACTCTTCTTGATGGCCTTGCGACGCATGGTAGCCAAGCGCTCACCGCCAGCCGATTCGAGCACCACGCCAACGCGCAGGTTGGCATACGAGTGCTTGAAATCGTCCGTGGTGCTCTTGCGAAAGCCAAACAATGCCGCCCGCAAGGCCCGAGACATCATCGTCTTTCCAGCTTCGTTGGGGCCATAGACGATGTGGAAATCGGGTGCTGTGGCAAATTCAAGCGACTTATCGGTGAAGTGGCCGTAGGCCTTTAAGTCGAGCCGGGCAATCCTCATGACTGACCACCCTCCGCCGACATGGCGGCCAGCAGCCGTTCGCGCGCGGCCGCCAATGCCTGGGCCCGGAGTTCGACCGACAAGGGATTGAAGAAAGGGTCGTGATCGCGAAGGTCCGGCGGGATCTTCAAATACAAATCGCCGAGGATCGGATCCGCCAAAGCCGCCAACATAACGGAATCCCCGCCGAGCTCATCGAATTTGCGCACGAGGAGGCCAAAGGGATCGTCGCGCTCAGCGAGCGCTGCCAGGTCGAGAGGCGCCGATACGGAGAGATTGAGCTTCTCGAGCCATGCCATGCCGCCTGACGCTTCGTTTAGCCAAGCACAGACCTCGGCACGAAAACTCTCGGGGCTCGCGACGATATGGCCGTGCAGCGGTGTGCGGCCCGTGATAGACAACCGCACAGCGAGGACACGATCCCCCGCCTCACGCAACTCACCCTGGACCGCGGCTTGAATGACCGCCTGCAAACCGTCCAGCAGAGTAAGATCCGTGGCATCGATCGACACGTGCTGCCAACGGGCGACATCGGTTTCTACAAACTCGACCGACTGAACGCCTTGTTCATCTGCCTCGACAATCAGGCATCCCTTGGGACCCAGTTCGCGAGCGTGGCGTCCCTGGGGATTCCCCGGAAAAGCAATCCAGCAAGGATCTTTCTGAACGATCTCGCGGGTGTGGACGTGACCGAGGGCCCAGTAGTGATAACCTTTGGCCGCCAGGCGTTCGGACGTCGTGGGTGCGTAAGACTCGTGCCCCTCGCGGCCGGCGAGCGCCGTGTGCAAAATGCCGATATTGAGAACGCCGGGAGCGGCATCGGGGTAAGCGGCCGAGAGATCCTCGGTCACGGCACCGGTGGCAAAACTCTGGCCATGGATAGCCACCCCAAGTACATCAATGGTCACCGTTTCGGGTTGGGTCGCCTTGAAAACATGGACGTTGGCGGGGTACGGGACGGATTTCGAGATCTTGCTGAGGGCATCGTGATTGCCGCGCACGATGAAGACACGGATGTCGGCGTCGCCTAGTCGGCGCAGCTGGTTCGCGAAAAAGAGGCCTGCGTTGAAATCCTGAAGGTCGCCATCGAAGATGTCGCCAGCAATGAGGAGAAAATCGATTTCGCGCTCTATGGCAAGGTCGACGACGTTTTCGAACGCGCGGCGCGTGGCTTGGCGCATCGCCTGGGCGGGAGCCCCCTCGTATTGCTCGAGGCCTCGCAGCGGGCTGTCGAGGTGCAGGTCGGCACAGTGAAGAAAACGCATGCTTACTCCTTCAATCGATGAAGTTCAGCCACTCTATCTACTATGGCGATGAATTCGCTACCGGCATGAGTTTCAGCAGAATAAGAATCTGCTTGATTGTATGCCTCCTCGACGCAATCGAAACCCATCGCCGATACATCACTGTGGCTCATGTTACTGAGGCCTATTATTCCCCCCTGTCATTGTACTGATTTTAGGAAGGCCGCTTGGACAACTTGTTTAAGCTGCTCTGGGATGTCATCCGCGCTTCGAGCAGCAAAAGTGGTCCAGAGCAGCGAGCGGATTACCCTTTTTGTCGCCCTGGCTTTTGGGAACACCGCATCCTTTTCGCCCCCATCTCAGGGCTCATTAGTGGGCTTTGTCCACAAGAACGAAACCTCCCAAAGACCCACGACGCGCGCTTTGACGGAACGTCATTGTTTTCGCAAAATCCATAAGCGATGCTCGTTTCTCATCATATTGCCTCCTTGATTTCCAAGCGTTATCAGGATCACGTTCACCCCAATTGTTTGGAGGCAACATCTCGTCCATGGCTTGCGCCCACAACAGCCCAGCCATAATTCCCAAGACGTTTCACCTGTTACCAACCGGCGAGAAACTCGGGGCTGCGTTGTTAATTTCGTTTATAATCTCCTTGGGCACGCCGTTATTTTCCCGCCCTGCAGGAATAATCGTTCCGTGCAGCTGTGCCCTCAGATCGTCCCATCGAGCCTGTAACACCTTCCAATGAAGCTCATCATATGTCCCTTTAAATATCACCGGGCACACTTCAATCCTCGGTATCTCATCAGCGGACGCATGCCTCTCAGCTGCGGTCATTAGCGCGGCCCAGTAACTACTAACCCTATCAACCCGTCCGATTTGCTGCTCGACTACGCCAGGATTCCACTCTGGATGTAACAGAATCACAGTCCGACAAGCCTTATGAAGATTAAGTCCTTCGCGGCCGACCATCGATTGGGAAACGAGTACTTTAGGGAAACTGTTCTGCCGATTAAAGGCGAGTTGTAACACCCTCCTCGACTCGGCCTTTGTGCCACCGAACATCAGACGCGCAAAGCCGCCTTCTGGCCGGTTGTACTCTTCGTGCAGCCGTTCTTCGAGTTGAGCCCACAATTGATTTACATCCCCCTCACTGTATTCATCGTCAGCCTTTTTGTCGTCTTCTTCACGGTCTCTTAATGCCTCTACAAGCTGAGTAAAGGCGCCCGCCAGATCGGAGGGCGCCGAAACATCGACTCCCCTTATCAATTCCGATATCGCCTTACTTACCAACGTCAGCGGATGCCGTTGGCCACTTTCGTCCTTACTTCTTTTTGCCGATTCCTGGAAAGCCGCAAAGAGACCGGTCATGAGCTTCCCGGGATCCTGTATCCTAAACCCCTCACCAATATCGGCGATGAGGGTCCGGCGTTCTTTCCTCCTCTGGCTCTCGATTCGCCCATACTGCGCGGCCAATTTCTTCGCAATTCCTTCAATTGAGTCGTTGCAGTTTAACTGCTGAAGGGCTGCCCTGAGCGCGCTTTCTTCGCGGTGACCGAGCCCATCATCCTCATGCATCTTGGCCTGCGGCCAAGGCCGGGCAGCATCTAGGCACCGCAACATTTCTCTTGCGTTGAGGAGGTCTACCAGCGCGCGGAGTGGCCGCGTAAAGCGGCCGAATACGAGGACCTTCTCATTTCGCCCCGTTACCTGTTCAATTTTGTTCACTGCCGCTAAAATGGCCGGGTGGTCAAATAACGGATCCACACCCTTACCAAATGGCTTTCGCATAACCTTAAGCCACCAGTTAACACGCGCCCCGTGCTTTGTCTCTACAGGCATCGCCTTGTCTAAAGGCGCTTCGGCTCCCGTGGGGAGATTCTGCGCTTCATCATCCACCACTTGGTCCATAAAAGCCGATAGACCGTGACCGTTTGCCAGGGTCAGGCGTAAGCGCTTAGCAACAGAATCTTCCTTAAGATGTGTGACAGCAGACAACGCTTCTGCCGCGCATACCGCCTGTTTCCACGCAAACGGCAAGCGCAGCGTTTCTACGGTAACAGCGGTTTCTCGTCGATATTCTGTCATGGGCAAACCCGTACGTTGCGCAAACAGCTGGACGACGGGATCTTCGCGCTTGTCACGACGCAACAGAAACGGCGATAGTGCCGCCTGAAAAACGGCCGCCACATTTCTGTAACGTTCTCGCGTCTCTTGGCTGCTCGGGCACTGGCGGACATATTTAACCGATTGAGCGTACCCCTCAGTCGCCCGCTTGATGATAGCGAGCGAGCTTTCGTTAATCCCGATGCGTCCTAAGGTGTGTTGCCATTGGTTTACGTCCAGCTCAATAGGTGTTGCCGTCACGCCCACCTTGCGAGCACAAGCAGAGGTTAAAACTACGCGATCCAGTAAGCGTGACAGGCTACTGTCTTCGCCGCGGTTCTTATGGGCCTCATCAATGACAACTAAATCGAATATCCCCAGCCCCAACCCCACCACGCGTTCCAAATGGTGGCGTAATTGTTGTTCGCGGCCATAGGCCTCCGCATCCAGAGCCCCGGGCCAAGGGGTTTCCTCGTCAATTTTTGCAGCCCATTGATACGCCAAGCTTTCCCTACCACTCAATCGCACGACATTACAGATACTTCGCGCCGCATTACGCACTCCTTCGTCCTCTAGCACCTCGCTATCATGGTAGGACCGAGGCAAGCGCCCCTGTGTACTTTGGCGCCATTGTGCATAAAACTCTGGTAAGAGTGCCCATCGCCACGGAGCAGAATCTGGGCCGAGTCGCCAATTTGTGAACGCGTGGGAGATAAGGACTACCGAGTTCTTAAACCATGGTTCCTGCCCCCCTATCTCCATTGATCTCCAGGCATCCAAATATTGCCTTAAGCTGCGCAGTATCAGCGGTGCTTCCACCTTGCCATCATGGAGTTCGTCACGCCATTGGTAACCCAGACCCGGTGGAACAAGAATTGCTACACGGCCGTCAGCTTCAATTACGCTGCGGGCAAGTTCTACCGCAATACGCGTTTTCCCCATCCCGACCTCATCAGCGACAACAAGCCCATTTTTCGGAACGCGATCCGCTATCGCACGAAGGCTGGCTCGCTGTCCCAGGTTCAGTCTACAGACGCTTTCGCCCCGTCGTTTAGCCAGCGCGTCTTGCTCGTCAGCATAGCGCCTCAAATTCGCAGCGACCCTCTCCCAGCCCTGAAATGTTCGGCTCATCACATCTCTCCGATTTTCTTCAATGACATCACATTCCATTCATGCTCTACCATATGTAGTGCCGCCTCATATCGTTGCCCCTCTGGCGTATCGTTACTCTCAGCAAACGCCGGACGAAAAGGCGCCTCCCACAGTGGGCTCAAGGGGTTGATACCGGATTCCAAGAATACTTTCAATGTTAAACTATCGGAAGCTTGAACAAGTACCTGCTCCAGGCGTACACACCAGACGCTCCAGTCAACCTGCCGGACCGCGGTTTGTTTAGTAGCCACATTCTCGATTAGGCGCATCATCTCTCGTATCGGATAAGTCGCTGCCGGTGCTGATGCGGCTGACTCGCGACCCGACGCCACAAAAACATTTTGATCATCATTCAGTGGTAGGTCTTCATCATCCGGCAGCATGGGAAAATTGGCCAACAACCACCACGCCTGTTCGATATCAATCTTTGGAAGTTCTGTGGCCGCGAAACGACCCCATTTATCTAGCACCGGGACTAGGCTTTGGTGGCTCCCTTCATGGGTCTGCCAACGTAACTGCACCTCCCGCGGACGCGCGTCAGCCCACAAAAATTGGCCAGGCGCTCCTGTCTGACAAGACACCCCGTCGGAACCCAGCACATCAAAGCTTATCTCTGCCCCATCCGGCACCCGCAAACAACACATATCCAGGGTCTCATACCACAGCAGCCAAGCCACGGGCGCCGCGATAAACTCAATACCCCGTTCAACTATGTCGTCGCCCGCCTTTAGAACGGCGTCAGGCCCCGAAAGATCCGTGGTCCACTGAATCGGTAAGAGGTTAGTCACCACCTTCCCAACATCGAGCCCTCGCTCAGGCTCCCAGCGCAGAGCTTGCGGCGCAAATACCACACCGGCTTCCAGATTGCCGCCATTTGCCGAAGCCCTATTACACAGTCCAGGACGAGTAAGATTACCTGAACCCAGGTACAACCAAGCGCTATTGCAAAGTGCTGAGTCTTGACGTTGATGGGCACTAAAGATAAATTTTGCGTGCAAAAACGGCGGTGTTTTTTCAGGAAAAAAGGATGGGATAGCGGCAGGCCGGACGACGAAGCCCGCGGCACTTAACGCTTCCCGGGAATTCGCAATGACCTGACAGGCCGCTGGGTTTACAAACACATCCATTTCCGGAGACTCCGTCAACACGACGAAATCGTTCTCCTCGTTCCTAAGAACATCCATGACCTCGGCCAGCACCGATGGCATGCCATCCTGATCCGGTGCAGTCTCATAGAACCCCGAACCCATCGCGATATAATTGCGCCTAGATACAACGCCAGTGGCCGCGATCAATGCGGGCAATTGCGCAAGAAGAGATGTCTTCCGATTATCAAAGACTCGCGCTTTCGCGGATCCTTTTTTCTGAACGGCCTTTTGAATCCACGATTCCACTAGGTCCATGTTGCGTATTGACTCGGTACCCTCATGTTTCGGCGGCACGGCCCGCAAAATCCGAGTATCGAAGTACTCACGGAGCCATTCAATCAACCTCCAGGAAGCACTAACGTCCGCGCAACGCTGTCGGACAGAGTCGTTCAGACCATTCAACTCCTCGTCCTGGAGATCAATTCTCCAGACTAGATCAAGGCTATCCTCTAGCGTCACCCTGGTCCAGTTTCCCGTCGAAATAATCAGGCGCAATTGCCACCGCCCGATATCGCTTTCATGGGCAAACCCTAAGACCGCGACCTTGGCATGTAAGAGCACGAATGGCTTATTGTTAGGGTTTTTGATAGGAAGGTGCATCACACCGGGGACATCAACGAATGAGATAGGCAGATTTCCTGGATCCAGCATAAGCGCCAATGCAGCCTGGCCACCATGGGCGCGGTGCGCACGGGTTAGCCGCGTGAACCGCTCGGCCGCATCGTCTAGAAACGTACTATCGGCGGAGTAACCACACATCCATCCAAAACAGCCTCTAAAGCCCTCTGGCGGCTCAAAGTGTTGACTTAACGAGAGAGGTGAGTCCATCACTCACCTCCTGCAATAACAGACGTGGCATCAAGCCATGTGGAAAGCTCACCACATAGATCTTTGTTGAGAAGGAATAGGTTATGCACGCGGTAGGAAATCCCGTCTGGCCAACTTATGGTGCCAGCGCTGTTTATCGGGCTTTCCTCGACCGTCGATGGCTCCCCCCCAGACTTCGGAGCTGACCTGCCTCGAAAGGCAGGTCCAGGCAACACAACATGATCCCGGAGACGAAGCACTCGTTCATCACGGGCCACTAGACAGGCAACCAAGCGCCGATCTTCAGTGTCTGTGCATTCCCTGCAAAAAGCGTTCGCCAGTTCGTCTGGATGCTGCTTCTCTAGAAACCGTTTGGCGTAATCGCGCAAAACCATAATGCTAGACTTAATAATGACTGGTAAGGGGCCAACTAAACGCAGAACTTGTTGGTTTAGGCTTCCAATGTGCTCCTCAAGCAGGTCCAATATACTGATCGTGGTATCGCGGACCTGGAAGAACAAGGCACCGGCTTCTAGATCGCGCCAGTGATCTTCGTCAATGGACACCGGTTTCTTCTTCCAGGTAAGCCTTTGGTGTGGCGCATTACGCACAGACTCGACCCAAGATAGGGTGGCGCGACGTCGACTATCTATCTGACTGCCCCGCTCGTCGCCCTGGATCAGCCGCTCCCTCAAAATATCGCGAGCTTCCTTAGCTAACGGCTCGAGTGGAGATAGTGCTTTCGCGAGATTATGGTTGTGGCTAGCGACGGCAAAGTTGCCAAAGCTCCAGTCAACGAGATAGTCGAGAATACTTTTACTATAATGGCAAGGATTGTAACCGGCGCACGCCGCTTCAAGGAACTCATTGCCAGGGCCAGAACAAATAAAAGAATTAAAGCGCCTTCCGTTGCTCTCAACTAGGCCCAGCGCCAGCAGCGCTTGCCCGGTAGCCATGCGCATAGGCTGTGTGACATAAAAACTGGGCTTGCGGACCGCAGAAAAAGCGAGATCGTTCTTGCCGCGCATTTTAGTAACACCGCGCAGACGGCTGTCGGATTGCCACCCATTGCGGTCTAACGCTAGCCGACAAGCAAGGGCTTCAACCGCATTGGCGGTCTCGATATTGTGTACCGACTTTCCTTTTGCTCGTACGCGCTCCGTAACGGCAATACCCAGAGTGGCCAGTAATAGTTGCTTGCCGAACCAAACGCCACCCATGCCTGGCACAGCCAGATCATTGAATGATCGGATACATTCACCAACGCCCAGGGTGCGCGTACGCCGTTCGCTTGCAACTGTCGCCGGTGCCATCAGGCCCCACATTGGTTCTGTCAACTTACCCCCTCTATGAATCTGTGTGAGTTATTCCAAAAGCCGCAGCCACAACGAACAATCACGACGGACACGCTCCGCGCCAGCGCTTCCTCTATATGGCTGTTGGGAAGCACAATCCTCATGCCTCTCATCAAAAACCCGGCTCAGATGAGCCTCTCAATCGATTTTCAGGACTTGTCATGGTGCGACGCCCGGCCTTGCCCGCAAAAACCTCACCAACCGCACCATAGCCTCGGTATCCCGTTCGCAATAAGCCTTCAGCGAACGTTCAATGGCGTTTTTGCGGATCGTGGGTGTCTCGGACGTAATCGCTTCCAAATACGCTTGCTGCGCTTGACCGCCATCTTGCACGCCATCCAGTGTCGCATAATCGAGATCAGGCGCAATAGTGGGCAACACCGCTTTAATCGACCAAGACCCTTTCATATCCGGATGGTAGTAGTGCGCGCGAGTCAAGGGTAAGAGATCCACTAAGCGCGGGAGGAGCGCCGTCAGCGCTGCGCCAAGATCAGGAAACCGCGCCGCCAATTCCCGAATAATGCGGCCCTCGAAGGCTTGGTTATAAACAAGAATGGGGCCCGCAGTTTTGAGGGTCGTCAATAAGGATTCCGCAAAGGTCCGCATCGGTGCCTCACCCGAGAGATCCAAGAATTCCTGATGGGTGAGTGTTTTATCCTTTTTCTCGACATGGCAGGACCACTGAAAGGGCAGCTGCTCATAGGGACGCGTGCCCGGCCAGATCGGCACGGCGAACTGGATCGTCTCGAAATCCAGGTAATAGCGGGGGTAATCGAGGACCGCCAGGGCGGCCCGAGCCCCGGGGCGCAGCTCGGGTTGACCGGAGCAGGTCACCTGCCGCACCCACTCGTGAGCGGGGACGGTGAGCACCCCCGCCGGGATGTCCCGCACATCCTTGTAGCCTTTTTCAGCCAAGGCGGCGATCGCCTCCGCCCGGATCCGGGGCAGACAGGAGAGCGGGTATTCCGGCGCCTGCGCGTGACAGAAGGCCTGATAGGGACAGGGATAGGGATCGTTGCATCCATCCGTTTCATCCGGCATGGCGCCCGCAAGCGTCCGCCGGGCCACGTCGATCCACCCCGGGACCTCGGCCTGGATAGACTCCACGGCCTCGGTCACGTCCTCCGCGGCAAAGAGGCTATTGCGACTTCCATCCGGCCGGACCTCGTGGTAACGCCCACCCCCGGGATAGACGAACGCGTTGTTGATGTACTGCAACACCCGGCGCCTCAAGGGCACGCCCGCCGCCGCGAAAATCTGCGATTGAATGGCGACGTCCTCGAGCTGGTAGTCTTTGACGCGGGTCGACGACTTCACCTCGATGAGATCAAAGGCCGGGCCCCGCGGCGTTGGCACCAGGACATCGGCCCGCACCAGCACCCCGTGCCGCTGCACGGTAGCCTCGAACAAGGGCTTGCGCGCCGCAAGCGCTGTCTGCGTCTGACTCAAGGCCTCGGTCAGCGGCCCGTCGGGGGCAATCAGGAGGCCGTCCGGCCAGCCTTGGCGGGCGATGACGCCCACGTCTGTGCCCGTCGCCAGAACCGCCTCGTTCGTGTCATCGGCCGGCACGCAGTCCGGCCTATGGACAGACAACCAGAGCCTACGCGGGCATTGCCGGAACGCCATCAACTTCGATTTGGACAAGCCGAAGACGCGCGTCATACCCTCCCCCTCTTCTCGCACCCTTCAGGCGCAAATGGATCGATCGTAGGCAAGGCCCCGCACATCCTTGTGCTTGACCCAGATGAACCCATCGCCCTTCGAGAGCAGGGCCACGTCCACCGGCTCTGAAACCGTCTGCTCCTCATCGACTGACATGCGCATAAAAAACGCGGTTAGATTCACGAGTGACTCGGCCATCTTGGCCAGATCCTGGCGCGGGAGCGCGCTCACCGCCGAAAGAAGAGGCTTCGCATAGGGCCGCAGAACCTCCTCGTGCGCCAACTGGGAGAACGCTTTTACCCTCTCCTCGAGCTCTTCGGGTTCGTCTTCGTCGTCGTAATCCTCCAGATCCTGCGGCATCCGGGCGGCCGCTCTCATGAGCTGACCATAGATGCGCGGATGGATCCCCTGGATCACGGAATCGATGATCTCCCTTTGCCCGAAAGGCGCGACCGTGCCGTCCGAGTCCTCGCCGACCCGCGTCTCGTCGGCCTTCCGGTAGCGCAACCTGCCCGCGGCCAAGGTCCCAATGTCGTACTCGAGCAAGACGGGGAACGGTTCGGTCTCCCCCATGCCGGCGATCACGACGCGGCCATGATCTTTCCGATGAAACCACTGCTTCTGATACATGAACGCTACGGTTTTACGCAACGCATCTTCCAGGGCTGGCGTCAAGGAGAAGTCTTCGAAGAGATCCGCCTCGGCCTCGTTCAGGGCCTCGGCAAAGGTTTCCCGCACACGCTGGCCATAGCCCGGGTCCAGACCCACTAGATCCGGAAAGCGCTCCCAGTCCTCATGGTCTTCCTTGATGATCGCCGCGAGCTTTTTGAGCTTGCTCTTAGGGCTGACTTTTTCTTCTTCCGCCAGCACCCGTTCCAGTTCATCTACATAGAAGTCTTTCCAGAAGTTGTAGACGAGGCTCTGCAGCCAGCGCGTCTGCGTCTGTAGGGGGAAGAGCCAGTCGGCACCCTCGATGAACGCGAGGAAATCCTGCGCATACTCGGCCAAGGTATCGAAGCGCCGCCCCTCGAGCTTTTGCGCATAGACCTTGACGACCGTCTCCCACGGCACGCCCATGATGTCGGCCGGACCGTATGTCATGATAGCCACCGGCAGATCCGGGGACAGACAAAAAAGCTTCTCGGCCGTGTAATAGACCTTATTCCTGTTGCTGTCGCCGTCTGTCAACGTCACCGCGCTGTCCGCGGCGAGCGCAATACCCCGTTTGTTCATGACCACCACTTCGCACGTCATAGGTCCCCCCTTTTGCAATCGCCATGATTGGATCATCCGGCCGCGATGGCTTTCCGCGTCCCTAGATACGACCCATCATAGGCCCTAGCTGCGACAAGCCATGTCGCATGGGAAGGCCCGGACCACGGTGGCCCAAAGGCGCGTCATACCCCGATATGGGCATGGATTGGCCCACACGAGAGCATCGCCCAAGCCGTGCGTGCAATCTTGAAGGCCCGCGCGACGACCGCGACATGGTCAGGCCGCCGCCTAGCAAGTTCCCCAACTTAAGTGCCCTTTTCCTCGGCATTGACCAGCACCGAACGCGCACCCGGGATCACCAGCCCCCGCGGAGTGGTATCGCCGCGTTGGCTAGAGTGGCCCCACTGAAGATGGCCACTAGTCCCTTGCTGACGGGACACGAGCCCAAGAAACGCTGCGAATTCGCGACCCGACTTAAAGGTCTTGGGATCACCCATCGTGGCGACCCATGCCGTCTGGGTGAGCAGACCGACACCCGGGATATCGCCAATCACGCGGGCGCCCTCATTCTGCTGTTGAGCGCTTGATCCGGTGCTCGATCGGTCGCCTCTCCTGATCGAGTGTCTTCCATCGCGCCAGCGGCTCGTTGACCGCTTCCCACAAGAAGGCCGGTACGATGTTTTCACATTCCGCCTGATGCGCGCAGGTGTCCGCGAGTCCGGCCCGGCGTCCGCCCTTGATCGTAATGCCATACTCGTAAAGCAACCCGCGCAGCTGATTGATCTGCGCCGTACGAAACTTGTGGAGCTGCGAGCGCATGCGGTGCATAAGCCCGCCTGTTGGTCCTCTGTCTTCACGGCTACGGTGCGCATCCCTGGCTGCTGGACAGGCGTCCAGATGGCGCGCGCGTCCGTGGTATCGGTCTTGTTGTTCTGCACGAACGGATGCATTTGGCGTGTAGCAACACCGCTTCGTGACCCATGGCCTTGAGTTTGCGTGCCCAGAAGTGCCTCGGCCAGCACGCCTTAAGCGCCACTTGCGCTGGGGCAGCGTGGGAGAGAAACTCTATCAGCTGGGGGCAACTGAATCGCCGGTTACATATCTTACCCGTGTCAGGCTCTACCCAGTACATGTGAAAGACCTGTTTGGCCACATCCAGTCCGTAGGTTATACGATTCCTCGGGGCCCTCCACCTGTCGCGATGACAACATGCACACGACTTTGGCACAGGGATGCCGTTCGGAATAGCGAGGGCCCTTATCCTGTAGCCCGCGCCCCCTTGGCATCAGAACGGAAGGCGTTCATACCATCTCCCTGGCGCGCAGCGAACAAATGCCCAGTTATGGCAATACGATGATGCGGTTCGCATTATTAATGCTCGGGAGTCGCACTTTGGCGGTCAAGCGGGAATGTTTGCGCGACGTATTCTTCGGATGTAGGGCGAAACAAGCCGACATCGAGAGATTTATGCGGCATTGCCAAGATAAAGCGTGTCCTTCGAACCAATAGGTACAGCCATTTTCTGTACATTCGAGAGTGGGCTAGCCCTGCGGTCCAGGGGAAGCCGCCCTAAAAAGCAGCGCCGTGATTATAACCTTGGACTTTATGCGTTGAGATACACCCATGGTCGTATTTGAGACAGTTATCCCGGAACATGGCTCGACTATGACAATATGGATTGGGCATGGAGAATACAGAATCAGCTCCGATCTCTTGAGTCACAATTTTTCGAACGCAACGCGGCATTAAACCTGTTCACTAATGCGCGGTCGATCTGACCATCGTTTGCAAATCCCGAAGACCGGGAACGTGGCTCACGATCAGAAGATTCAAATTAACGCCGTTATGCACTTGAAGAGACGACCGAGTTACTGGCGATTAAAGGCTTGAATAAACTGAGGCAATACGAGCCAGTACCGCCTGACCGTGAGCGAGCGAAGCCTTCGCGGCCAAGTTAAGCTTGTCTTCAATCATGTGACGTGGAAGCCACTTGGCTTCCTTGCCGGAGAGTTCAATACATCCGAATGTGGTCGATTTGATGGCCATGAAGTGATTATAGGCCTCGTCCGATTTTGAGGTTACTTCTGCTCCGATGATCGACGTGTGACCCGCCTCCGTTTCATCCGGTTTTCCTCTTGCCGTTGCGCCCACCTTACCGCACCCTGACGACGTTGGCCGACCGAATCCCAGCCTGGAAGTGGCGGATGACGTTCTTCTAGTGCGTCGAGCCAAGCGCACACGACCGCATTCTGTCCTTCGTCATAGTATGCAGTCTCCGGCGGCAGCGGTAACGGGCAGATTTCAAGTGCGCGCAATGGCTTGGCGGTGCCAAATGGTTCGCCAGTGTCCCAATGGTATTCAACGAACAGAAACGGCGTTGGGTCCATCTTGTAGCGCGAGATCAAAAAGCCTTGAGCCTCCGGGAGCCAGATACCGACATAGGCGTTACGCGCCCAAATCGCGTAGGCCATCCCCGCTTGCATGAGCTCGATGCTCAAATAATCAGCATTGGTCTGCATACGTAGAAGCCAATTAAGGTGAGGATCGTTTTCGGAGAACATCGTCAGTTGGTCACATGCCTTTATCGATTAATGCCTTTATGAGCAAAGCCCCTTTGGCGATACGATCCTCCGTATCGATGCCGTTTTGCTGTGCAATCGCGGTTATCCATTCAGAAGGGTTGCTCGGAATGGCCTGGGTACCGTATTGACTAACGGTCCGTGTGAAAGAGTCCAGTTGTGCAGCATCCTTCAAGCCCGTTATATCCACAGCCAACCCCGTTCGACACAGCGAACTTTCAATCGACTCTTTCTAAGCTTCAAATAACGCGCTTCAGTTTCGTACCCGGGAAAGCAGCGTGGCCAGCCTTCGTTGCCGATGTATTGTAGCTCCAACCCAGCAGCGTCTGCCAGCGCCAGCAAATAGGCGTCGTGGTGGGTACTGCGGGCGTCACAGGAGGCGCTCTTTGGCATGCATATCCCATATCCCGGATAAGGAGCCAGTACGTAGCCCCCCTGTGTCAGGATAGTTGTCGTATGGTTCTTCCCAGAAGTCTTCCAGATCCTGCGGCATCCGGGCGGCCGCTTTCATGAGCTGACCATAGATGCGCGGATGGATCCCCTGGATCACGGAATCGATGATCTCCCTTTGCCCGAAAGGCGCGACCGTGCCGTCCGAGTCCTCGCCGACCCGCGTCTCGTCGGCCTTCCGGTAGCGCAACCTGCCCGCGGCCAAGAGGCCTTGCGTCTCGAGATACAGGCGCGGCGTTGGTCCCCAGACCCTGGCACCACAGCCGCCTACATCCTGGCGCTCTGGGACCATTACCACGATGCGTGCCTGGCGCTGAATACCGTGGACTTCGACGGCCTCCTCACCGTGGGCGCGCGACTGCTGCACGATTACCCCGACTTTGCCCGTCAACGCGCCGGGCGTTTCACCCACCTCGAGGTCGACGAGTTCCAGGACACCAACAGCGTACAGAACGCCATCCTCGACATCCTGGCCGCGCGCCACCGCAATCTCGCGGTCTGTGGGGACGATCGACAGCCCATTTATGGTTTTCGGGGCTCCGATATCCGCATGATGCGCGCATTTTCGAAACGCGACCCCGAGACCACGGTCGTGGATCTCATTCGCAACTACCGGTCGACACCGGCCATCGTGGACGCCGCGAACGGCTGCGCTCGGGCGATGCCGGAACGTCTCTCGGTCTCCGACATGGTGGCTGCGAAGGCCGGCGGTGGGACCTTCCGTCCCGAAGGGCGGGAATACCTGGATGATTATGACGAGGCACGCGACGTAGCGGCTGAGATCACCAAGACCCACGACACCGGCGCGGAGTGGAGGACGATGGCGGTGCTGTACCGCAAGCGCACCCTGAAGAACCTCCTCGAGGATACGCTCGTCCGCGCCCGTGTCCCTTACGCCGTCGTGGGTGACCTCGGATTCTTTGAGCATCGGGACGTGGCTGACGCGTTGGCGCTCGCGCGGGTGCTGTGCGACCGCGACCACACGACCGCCTGGAAGCGGATTCTATCGGCCGGCGGCTGGGGGGTTTCGGACAAGGCGTTTATGGAGACGCTCGGCCCGGATGGCGCCTGGGAGACGGTCTCGCGTCTGGCCGGGAGGAAACCGAAGGCTACCGCCCTGCGGGATCTCTTGTTCCGCGTGGAATATTTCGGGACGTGCGGGCTCCCTCAGTCCTTGGATGAGGCGCGTCTAGTTACACGCGGTCCTTGGGGCGGCATTCCGCCCCGCGATACCCGGGAATACCTGGTAGCGTTGTGGGAGCGATTTCTCCTGCCGCCGCTGACGGCCGACAAGGAGCGGGCACTGGCCCGTAAGTTCGCGACCAACTCAGGCGGGGCCGCCCAGCGCCAGAAGCTCCTCGAAGACGATCTCGAGCAATGCGCCTTGCGGGTGCGGCTTTTGGCTGATCTCGTCGACGACTTACGCCAGCAGGCGGCCAGTTGGCAGGCGGTTCTTGATGACCTGGCCCTGCAGACGGACGTGCACACCGCGGACAGGGACGTGGTGCGGCTCATGACCGTGCATGCCGCCAAGGGACTGGGGTTCGATACGGTCTGGTATTTGGGCGGCGCGATTGCGATACCCGGGATCTCCTAGCCGATGACCCGAACGAAGAGCGGCGCGTGTTCTATGTCGCGATGACCCGGGCGCGCCAGCGGCTCGTCGTCACGTTTGCCCAGGAGCGACACCTCTACGGCCAGATCAAGGTTCGTCGGCGCTCGCCGTTTTTTCTCGAGGTCGAGAGCCGGTTCGAGGCGGTGCTATTGGCCATACGCGAAGCCCTAGGAAGTGATTGACCTCCTCCCCTCGTCGTACCGAACCCTAAGGGCGCGAGTGGCTGGCACGCCCGCAGCGCGGATAAAGCCACCCTTTCGCGCCCGTTACCCCGCGCAGCGTGGGCACCCGTGGCGGTAGCGTAGCGGACGCGTCTGGCCCTGTAAGGTATGTCTTCTATACGGATGGGGGCCGGGGTGGTCGGGGCGCACGGTTTATAACCTACTTGCCAATTGAAACCCATTAGGTTAGTGTTAGCCCATGGAAAAACGCAGCCCACACTGCCCGCTCTCCGTCGTAAAAACCTTACTGGAGGCGGGCAAGGTGAGCACCACGTACGCGGCCCGATCGGGAGCCGGTGATTTGGGGTTGGATTTGGCCGGCATGCTGGCGGTGGTGAGGGCGCTTACGCCTGCCGACTTTCACAAGAGCATGACGACGCATGCGGATCATCGCATTTGGCAGGACGTCTATCGACCGAAGACTACGGTGGGCGATGTGTATCTGAAACTGACGGTCATTGATGATGTGCTGATCGTGTCCTTCAAGGAGCTATGACGATGAAATGTCCGGTATGTGGGGCGGCCGAACTGATCCACGACACGCGGGACTTGCCCTATACGTACAAGGGGGAATCGACCGTCATTCCCGACGTGGAGGGGGATTTTTGCCCCGCATGCGCGGAATCGATTCTGGGTGTGACGGAATCGGAGCGCGTCATGCAAGAGATGCGTATCTTCGCAAAACAGGTCAATGCCGCGATCGTGGATCCGGCCTTTATTGTTAGCGTACGCAAGAAGCTGGCGCTGGGTCAACGAGAAGCGGCGGAAATCTTTGGCGGCGGTGTCAATGCGTTTTCGCGTTACGAAAACGGCAAGACCAAACCATCCTTGGCGCTAGTGAAACTCTTGAAGGTCTTGGACCATCACCCGGACCTTTTAGGTGAGGTCCGGGACAAGACTTAGCTCTCTTATAGGCCGAATGGCCTATGGCCCCCGATGTTTTGGGGGCCTTTTTTATGCCCGAAGAAAACTGAAATGCGCTCAATTTCCCCCGACGCCGATACTCCTGAAGCCCCCCTCTTGGAGGGTATAGGAGAGATGGTATGCCGCAACGGCCTGACCGCACTGCCCGGAAGACCTCGACTCGCGACAATTCCCGCGCCGACTTGCGTATTTCCGTATCCCGGTACGCCGTCGGGATCCCAGGATTTCCCCCAACGTTGACCGGGGTATCAGCGGACCTTTTCGCGAAAATGATCATGATCCGGCGAATGACCAACATTATTGGGCGCCATTCGCCGCTTGCGTTTCCCGGCAATCCTTTATGCTGGGTTTGTACCGCTACCCTTTCTCATTTTTCGACAGGGGCCATTGATGCTGGACGATGTCGCTTTGATTGTTCTTACACACGCCGGGCGCGTGCACACGATTCTCGAGCCCGACGGTCCCGTACCCCACACGGTCGTGGAGGTCGATGGCGAAAGCCAGAGCCCCTACGCCTTCAGACTGTGGTCCCGCGCCGCGACTATCACCTGGTGAGCGAAGGGAATACCGATGCACCCCTGGTGGTAACGCTGAACGACATCGTCGCGGTCAAGTCGTTTGCCCTGCCCGGCGACATCAAGGTGAATGATAAGGTGCTCTATCGTAACCCGGACGGCCACTGGCGCAAAGACGAGCTGCGCGTCACTGCGATACGGGAGCGCTATGAGTGCGTGTTACGGAACGAGGACGGCGATACCTGCTCGGTGCTGCTCGACCACGACATCAAGGCCATGATGCCCGGCACCAAACTGAGCAAGAAGCCCAAAAAGGCGCCCGGGTCTCGCGCTGGCCGGCCTCGGAAGGGAACAAGCGCACAGCCCGACGCCGCGCCGTCCCTTTCTCCTCACGGATTGACGCCCGCGTCTACGACACCCGTGCCAGCCGCGCAGCCGGACACGCACGAGGACGCATAGCATGTCCTGGCACTTTGTCCGCGTTGTCGGCGCGGCCCTGAATGTTTTTGGGAGCGGTGGCCTGCTTTTGGAGGGGCTGTCTCTTCTGAGGCAGGAGAAGCGCACTCACAGCCGTGTGTTGCGCATCTCGCATAAACTGCTGGCCAGCGCCGAGGCCTCGGCGCTGGCTTTCTTTATCGGCAATATGTGCCTGCTACTGGCGGACGTCGGGCCAGCGTGGTTTTAGTGCGCCGCCCTTCCTTCCCACGATAGGCGATAAGGGGCATAGAGATCGCACGCCTCCTCGTGTTGGTGATCACCGGTTGCCGTTGATTTCCTGGTCAAGCGCTTCGTCGCCGTCGCCTTTCTCTTTCTGTCGTTTCCGCCTTCGAAAGGGGTGGGCACCCTTGTGGGCGTGCTTGGGGGTACGCTTTTGCGCAGGACGGGCCGGCGAGCGCTCCGCCAAGGCATGAAGACGATCCACGGCCCGCTCAAGCTCGCCGCACGCCGCCTTCTCTTGAATTTCCTCGGCGCTGCCACCGACGACCGTGCGGACCAGGATCTTGGCCTCGGCTTCGGTCTTGCCGAGATTCAGGGCTTCCGTAAAACATAGGTTCTTGAGGCTGAAGATGCGCCGCGTAAAGACAGAGGCCGCCAGCGAGTCTCGTTCGCTGCGGGCCACAAGAGAAAACAGCGGCATCGCCATCAGTTCTTCTTTATGGGCCCGCTTGCCGCACCGGTCATGATCCGGTATGGCGGGGTCATGGGCCTGCATGAGAGCCACGCGCCGCTCGAGCACGGAGAGCGCCAAGGGATCCTCGTCCTCATAGGCCAGGACCCAGAGGCCCGGGAATGGGAGAGCAAAAAGGTCGGATTCGTTCACGGTATCCGGATGGAGTGTTTCGTTAGCCTGATAATATCACTTGGACGCCCGGGCCTCACGGCCGATGGCCCTCCTAAATCCGGGGTTGCCAAAAAGCCCGCGGGGCCCACAATACCCCTATGGAACCCCCTTTTCTGGAACTGTATCGCGACACCCGCACGGGTGATGTGCTGCTTTGGGCCGGGTAAGACGGGCGCCATGTACGGCTCCGTTATCTGGGCGCGTCGCCCGGGGACGAAGATGGCGTTCTGGTTTACGATGCGGCGACGTTCCTGGGGTTGCTGCGGCGGGGCATCCTGGAGGTGATTCCCTACGTCGTCGAGACGGATGCCTGATCCCGTGCTGCTTTTTTGATCAGGTGGCCATGACAGCGTCGTGACCGGGCCGGCCGATCTTTGTCCCCAGACCTATCCACAGAATTTGTGGACAACCCAATCGTCAATCCTATGCCCTTATTCCGTGGCCGCGCCCTTACCCGTAATGGGCGGAGCGGCGGTCTTCGCACATCGCCGAGTCGGTCGGTCTTCGGTGGACAGCGTTTGGGCCAATTTCAGAAGCGATGACGTGGTCTTGTGCCGAAGGCCTTCATTGCGCAGGACCGCAACAAGGATCGGTATCGACCAGTGACCAGCGAGGACTACGAGCCGGTCCGCCCCCTCTTCACTCCCACCCCGGCCGCCCGAAATGATAGCCCTGCCCCCAGGAGATGCCGAGGGCGGCCACTGAAGCGGCCGTTGCAGCGCTCTCTATGCTCTCGGCAATGGTGATGATATGGAGATCGGCGGCCATGCGGGCGATGGCCTCGACCACCCTTTACCCACACGAAAACCTGAAACGCCATCATAATTATGAGAACCCAATCGCCTCATCAAGCGCCTGTAGCATAGTTCGCCTGCTCCTTTGTGACGAGAGAATTCCAAGTGCGGTACTCCACTAGCGACGGTATCTGCTCCAAACTCCCAAGCGGCTCGATGCCCATTCTCGTCAGGTGGCCCAGCAGTTCTTGCAGCACCTCGTCTTTACGCATGGACCAAGTGGATGCAAAGCAGCGCCAAAATATCCAGCCCGCCCGCTCCAGAACGCGCTGGCGACTCATGTCGGCGGCCCAACGGTCGGGTCCATGGAACTCGTCCCCATCACATTCAATCGCAAGACGCACATCATTGGCCCCTTCGACAACCATGTCGATACGAAATGAGCCCGCCTTGACCTGTGGCACGACCCGGTAACCCCGCTGGAAGAGCTCAGAATAGACCTCCTTTTCAAAGCCAGATTCGCACAGGTCAATGAGGCTGGACGATTCTTCGGGCGGGTCTGGCGGGTCGAGCGGTTTGCTGAAGTGCTCCAAAAGACTGCGGCGGAGGTTGTCCGCGTGAGACAGCTCCGATAGTTGGACCGACCGGACCAAGTACATACGGTCGCGAGCGCGACTCGCCGCAACATTGTAGCGCTGTTCGAACATGTTCCCGGACACTGCCTTGCAGTTCGTAGGGCCGACCACCATTGAAAGAAACATAATATCCCGTTCACTACCCTGAAAAAACCGCGCGTCTCCGCATTCGAACTGGCGATGCAGAAGTTCCGCCGCGTCGCAGCACTGGCGTACAACGGTGTCGATGTGTTTTGCTTGGTCTGGCCCAAGAAGGGACACCACGCCCAGGGTGCGTCCAGCTAAGTGGGGGTCCTTGAGGATGGCTTCGATTTCCTTGGCGATAAAATCGGCCTCCGGTCGATTTACGTCCTTGACACCACGAATACCGTCCTCGACGTAAACGTCCACCAGCGGCGGGTCGATCCGCTCGGATGCCTTAGGAATGCGTAGGGGTTGAATAAAGCCATCATAGAAGGTGCGGTTGCTAAACGCGATAATGGGGGAGACACATCGGAAATGTTCACGCAGCATTACCTTATTCGCCGCGAAGACGGTCGACGCAAGGTCGTAAAGCGATTTCTCCGGTGTAAGTACCGCCGCGTAGGGCTGCTCGCTCAAGAATCTGTCCTTAAGCTCCTGAATGCGAGCAGATGCAATAAACCCGCCATCCGGGGAAACTTGCTTGTCATCGCCGACTACCAGAATCTTTTTGCCGCGCAGAACAGCAGGCAAGGCCCAAAGGTCCGACTGGCTTGCTTCGTCGACAATCACGATATCAAAGCACCCGAGCTGTGCGGGTAGCGTCTCAGAGACCTTAGCATGGCTCATGACCCAACATGGCACTGCGCCCTGGGCATCCAACATCGCTCTTTGGGCATCACGGCGGTGTCGAATGGCGTTCGGACCTGTGCCCATACCGATACGCCGCACGGCAGTCCTGTAAGTCTCGAGGGCGGACAGAACTTTCGGTGATGCCCCGAGCTTAGTGGAAAGCCGAGCCGATTCTGACACTAGGCTTTCGTAATGCTTGGCAAGTCTGCGCTCAAGATCCTGGCGACGCGCGGCCAACGTGCGGAGTTCCTCGCGTGCCTCAATGGTGTCGAGATACGTCCTGACCTGCGCCCAGTTCCACGCATCGCGCCACGTCACAGGAAACACATAGTCCTCCCCAGACGCATGAACAGGTTCTGTTCTCACCCGAATGCCGAGCTTCGAAGCCCCCGCCCGCTCAATGCGCGTCGCCATTTCATTGACCACACCGAGGTCATACGTAAGACATTCGACCCGACGTACCTCTCTGACAAGTTCTGAATACTTGGCAACAATCCGCTCGACCGGTAATGTCGAGCTGCCAAGCTCCTCATCTGCAAAAATCCGCAACGCCTCTGAAATCGGCCCAGAAGTACCCGCGAGTTTTTCTTGCAGTATGGCAAGCTGTGTCGCGGCGAGACCCAAGTCCGCGCGCATCAGATGGCGGCGTAAGTGATCTCGTACCTCGCGCAAGTCAGCACTCGTGCCCTTGAGCTGTTGCATCGGGGGTTTAGCAAAAACCTTTTCTGCCAAAACAGGGAGGTGTACATCATAGTAAGTTCCCAACAAATGGGCCTTCTGTGCATCAGCCGAAATCAACTCGATTTGCCGTAACGCCGACACGCCGCCCGCGAATTGTGGCACCGAAAGCAGCTCAGACAATTCGTTCCAGCGCACACTAAGCGAAAGCGCCTGCTCGTGCAGGTCGATGTAGCGCTTAACATGCTTCCAGTCATCTGCTGAAATGGGGGGGCGCCCGACAACGCGTATCGCGTCGAGACACCTCCTGGCATTCCCGGCTCCGATATCGAACAGGCCAAAGGGTTTTCCCAATTCCGCACCACGCTCAATAGCCTCCCGCGCCTTCGCCATATCGAGCGTGGCCTTAGGGGCCTGGACGGGTCGCTTCAGGAATTCGCCCCGAGCCTTGATAAGAACATCAATTTCAGCAAATAGAGCTTCCAGAGCCTGTCGCTCGCTTGCGAATGTGGCTTGTCCACATTTTCTGCGTAGCTTGGCCGTCCAGGCTTCACCCGTATCCTCCAGTTCCCGAACCAGAACCACCGCAATTTCGATAGCGGCTAGTAATGCTTTGACGTCCGTAAGCACTTCCGGCGAAGTCGTACGAAGCGCCAGCAAGCTACCCGCTTCTTCTTCGCTCTTGATGGCGTGCATATCCACAAGAACCTGATGCAGCTGTCCAATATCGGTCGCGGTGAGTAAGGCTGAACTTGACGGGATGCGCGCCGAGACATAAACGATGTCTTGCCCCAAACTTCGTCGACTTCCGCGCAGGGCCACCACGTCAGCGCCAGACAACGGTGGCGCGAACGCCGCGTCCAAAAATACTTCATCGTCGAACCACGCATACCGCTCGGCACCCGATATGACCAGCCCGGCCATCTTTTGAGCCCGCATGGGTATGCCGTCAACTTCCACTTCCGAGAGCTGTGATAGGGCAATCTCGTCTACACGACGGTCAATGGCCGAGAGTTCTGTATGGGCCCTGTCGATGGCGCTGCTTTCCCTCTCAATATTCGAGCGGACGACTTCGGGGTTTAGCTGAGACACGTCATGGATAATGGCCTCTACCGCAGCCTGGAACTGTCGCATACCCTCCCGATCGCCTGCGAGTAATGCGACGGTCAAGGGACGTACGCCTTCTGGAATCTTTGACTGCAGCACCTTCAGCGCCTGTTCACCCTTGGCTGTGACGAGAACCTTTTTCCCAGTAGCCAGATAGTGGCAAACGATGTTCGCAATCGTATGAGTCTTACCCGTCCCTGGCGGGCCCTGGACCGCGACACCAGAAGACCGCTCGAGTTGCTCGACGATAGTCACCTGCTCATGGTTGTAGGGCAGCGGGAAGAAGAGTTCTTTGACATTACCTCTCCCGTGACTACCGTACCCTCCAGACAAACCGCGGAAGTGCACAGGCTCGTAAGTGGATATTTCGTCTGAGGGTGGTGTCACAAGAGCCAGGGGGCCGACGGGAATCTCAACACCGGAGACTAATTTTTCCTTAAGGCGCTCAATATCCTCGTGCAGATAATTGTTCGAGCGTGGTCGGACTAGGAGCACCCACGCGTCGGATACTACCAAGTCATCTCCTGCTTCCGGAAAACTCTCCGCACCTGCCACATAGCGGCCCCTTTCGTGCATGTTCCCTGCAATGAGTTTGAGTAGGTGCTCATAACTGCCCGGGTCAAAGGGGCTCACTGGCCGGTCCGAACCGTTAGTGAGAGCGTCTCGGGCCACCTTTTCGACGTCTGCGGTACCGAGCACCTGGCTTGCGGAAAACGCATCGAACTCAAGCCGAGGGCCACCGACTGTCCTGGGCCTAAGTACAAGAGCGAGGCTCTCGGCTTCTAGTGTCAACTCGACTGCCTGAGTCAGCAGAGGATACTGAAATGGGATGACGGTTGGACTAGACTTCTCGGTATAGGGAAGTTTCCAAGAGGACACACCCACACCCCACACCATCTCGTGCGGCTTGGCGGTTTCCGCCGACTCAAGTTGGTGCTTGATGGCAAAGAGGTCGCCATAGAGCCCAATGGTCTTGCGGCATGGTTTCTCTCCTTCAGCCCAAGCTGACCAAATTTGCGCGTAGGTCTCCAAACTGCGACTGACGGTACCTCGCAACCGCACCTCAAGCGCAAGGCACTCAGCGGATGTCTTCCCCTGCGTGATTTGCGTAATCTGGTGCCCAAAAACCACCTCATCAACATGCGGAAGGGGGCCATTGGGGTCATCGCCTATCGCAATATAACGCTTAGTTATGGGGTCAGTTAGCTTTGGTGGGCGACTCGCTTCAAGTCGAGCGACGCGCAACCAAATGTGGTCACCCTCAACCTTGATATCGAAATCGACACCGGGCAGGCCCTGAAGGTCTGACTTGGCCTTGATGAAGCCCTTGTGCTGACCGAGGTTGAAACCCCGCGGGTCGACCTCTTTGCCTTGCTCGAGGATGTAGTTTAGAAGCTTATGGAGAAGAATCTGGCCACTCATTGCGCGTTCCCTGGGCAAAGCCTTCGAGCCAGGGTGCAATAGCAGGTCATTTTGTCGACAATAATCACAATGTAAACATTCATGGCAATTCGTGCGGCTTCTCCGCACCTCCGCAACCCCGCATTCAAGATACTCCTGAAACAACGGCGCGCCGAATGTGGGCTATGGAAACCTCCGATGTCTGTCAAGCTATCTACCATCTCCATGATTCACTCCCCAACATCAATTTCGTCATAGCGACCTTTGTTCCGTTCACTGCCGCACCATTAGGCATCACATCGTAGCAAGCGATGCCGACTCCGGAGATGGTCCCTGGCCAAGACTATATTACAGTTCGGCCAGAACTCCAGGAGTTTGACCGACCATCAGAGAGTGAAACCTGACTTTTGCGGATTCCCGCGAACCCACTCCCCCCTATTGGCAATCATGTAAATCCGCGTCTTTTGAGCACAAAAACACGGAATGTCCGTCAGCGCGGCGCATAGCCGTGCTGTGCTAAGGCCTGACGCAACCGCTCGGCAAAGGCCTGCATAGAGATAGCCTCGTTTTCGTCAATGGCCAGCGCACGATGGTGGTCCCAGCCGGCGCGCTTCGGTAATTGGGCAAAGGCCCAGGCCTCGTGGAGCGTGATCGCATCCACGAGCAAGCGTAGGACGTAAGGCAAGGACACCGCATCGGGGGGAGGGATATCTGGGGGGCGCCCGCCCCTGTGGGGGCACCCCCTTTATGATGAAAGACTCTACCGGGCCTGCGAGGTCGCCTCTTGTATCAGCGACTCGAGGTGCGCCCACCCCTCCGGAACCATGCGTTCCTTATGGAGGCCATTCACAATCCACAGGCCGCTTTCCCGGATTTTTGTTTTTGGTGAGTGGCGCCCAAGCCAGTGATGCGAAGGGCTACATTCCCGGCACAAGGACACCGTCGCAATGATCTGGGATTCCAGAGCCAGCCGATCCTGCTTTTGGGCTACCGGCAACACAATAAACGTGATGCGCTTCTGAATATATTGAGTCACCAGAGCCTCAATACTGTGTTGTTTAACGGTATCTATACTTCCGGCATACTCTTGCTTTTTCGCCCGTGTCGTTAAGTCTATGTCCCACCACTTTAAGAATGGATCATCGGCTTTTTGGAGAAAGGCGCGTCCAATGTTTTTCCGAAAGATGCTGCGGTCTTTATTCTCCTGCACAAAATGCTGATTCAACCGAGACGGTAATTGGTGGGCACCCGTATGGGTACCCACGCGGACGATCCTCTGCCCCCCATGCCCTTCCTCGCCCGCCTCAAAAAAGACGTAGAGGCCATTGGCCGGGATACACTGCGCATCGTAAGGAAAGGCCCATACCGGTGCCTGATGGATCAGATGATGCAGGGTGCTACAGGTTGCGCTCAGACAATTGCCTCTTTAGATATTGGAGTTGGCGACCGATAGGCAGACCGACCATCGGTACGTCGTAGGTCGTCAGATACGGAATAAGAGGTTTGCGATAAGTCTCGCCCGCCAGAAAGGTAAAGCGATCCTGTCGCACATCCGCATGCGCCCGCAGCTGGTTTGCCACCCCGAGCGCCCAGTCGCGAATTTCCGCCGGTGACTTATCCTTCAATGTTACATTATAGGGCTCAATCGGCTCTTCGGGGTCCACGAGACCGTACAGGGCCGACAATATGAATATCCGATCAGGCTGAAGGCTACACGCATACTGAAAGTTCAGCCGAAACAACGGGCTCATATATAGGTCCTTGGCTAACGCCCGGGTCTCCCGCTTTTTCTTCACGCACGCTATCAAGACCATACTTCTCATCGCGACAACACCTCAGACACCTGCTCGGAGCGCTCCCTATGAGGCAACAGGATGCCAAAGGGAAACGCGGCCTACTTTATACAGATCACGGTCTGATTTGAAAGTCCGCCAGACCCCTTTCATGCCCGTTGGCTCAGGCCCCAATGTTACACCCACCCAATGCGTGTTTTCGGTCACGGCTTAAGCCCGCCACCCAATCATAATGGCACTGCGATTATCGTTTCCCTCCTCAGGCCTTCTGATGATCGGCAATGACCTGTCTAAAAACGAGGCTGCCGTATCCTGAGGGCCTAGGCCCGCAGCCAACGCGGCAATTTCCGTTAAGTCCAGATGGGAAACCCCGTCGGTCCCTAACATGAGGCTGTCCCCGGGATTCATGGTGAACGACCGTGCCACCACTTGGGGGGCATCGGCATGCGGACCCACCAAAAAGTAGCCCACTAAGGCATCATAGATGCTCGCAAGATCGGCCGTGTGACGGCCCGATGAGAGGATCGCCTCCCGTAGGGAGGCGCCATGGGGGTGGTCGGTCGTCAAAAGCGTCGCTCGCCCCTCGCGAATCGACCACGCCCGACTATCGCCTACATGAAACAGATGCACGTGACAGCCCCGCACCTGTGCGCAGACTAAGGTACTGGCAGCCCCGGCATGCGGGGTCTCGGTCCCCTGTTCCGTCAGGAAGGCTTGCAGCCAGGTCACACGCTTTTCCGTCGGCCAATCGGGGAAGCGAACATAACTCTCCTGGACACCCTGCAACAGCGTGCGACTGGCCCACGTCGCACCAAATCCCACATGCAGCCCATCGGCACAGGCAAAAACGGCCCGCTCCTCGAGGGCGCACGTGCCTGTGAGACAGACCGATTCGCCCTGCCACACCCGATTAGCAACAAGCATCGCATCTTGGTTCCGCGCATAACCGATGGCGTCACTCAACGCGGCATAAATAATCTTTGGCAAGCGACCCTCCTCATGAAGCCGGTCTGAATGCTCTAGGACAGGCGCCCATAATGGCTCGCGATGTGCTGCTGCGATCCTCAACCGAGGGCCGCAACGCAGCGCGTCATAGGCATCAACCAACTAATAAATCCGTGCTGGTTTGAATGGACCCGCCACCAAGGCACATCCCGGCTCTTTCGCTTAATCCAGCACCCACCCCGCTTTGACGACATCTTCGGCCTTCGGGAAAGAAATGACCTTACCGCTTGCGCGTATGTGCAGATCGTATTTCTCGTGGACGGCATCCGTCCCATCCATGTAGCCCAATCCGAGTTCATGGTGTTTGAAGCACACCTCGTTGGTGACCGGATGGGCCATAAAGTTGCCGCTCTCCAGCATCTCCTGCGTGGACTGCTGTAACGCTTCCGACCATGGATTTTCTGTCATGATGACGAGCTCCCCTGATAGCCTACAATTAATGCCTCAAAACCCCGGATACTTCTGCCAAACCCGTTCGCTTAAAGCGCGATTTGAGCGACCCCCGACATCGTCACTCTCCCCAATATTCCATTTTGGAAAGGCACAGAGATCCGAGGCCATCTCGGCGATCACATCCTGAAGCTCAAGAGGGGTTAGGAAAGACTCAGGTATCACCGCATGCCCATAGAGCGCGCCCGGGATATGGCCCGTGATAGCCCCGGTCGAATCGGAATCCCCATCATGGTTCACAGCATGGATCACGCCCTCTCTAAAGCTCGGGGCCGTAAGTGCGCAGTAGACGGCGATGGCCAACGCTTCTTCGGCCACCCAGCCTTGACCCAGTTGCGCAATGGCTGCATGCGGCGCTACATCAGAGGCCGCGAGCTTTTCGGCCTGCGCCAGGGCCTGCTCTGTCTCCTCGTGGTGCGCGTGTTTTCGTAGGCACGCCCGAGCCGCAAGAAGAGCGTCGGGCAAGGTCTTAGCGCGCACGATCTCCGCGATCAGCACCGCCAGCGCCCCGGCGGCCAGCGATCCCGTGGGATGACCGTGGGTCAGGGCTGCGAGCTTAGCGCCCAAGGCAAACGTGTCGGAGGGCGAACTTCTACTCTGCCCCATAACAAGCCCCACGGGGGCGATGCGCATCACGCCCCCGCACCCCTTGCTGTCGTTTGGGGCGGGGTCGCCTAAAACCGTCATGTGACGAATCGCCGAAAGGCAGGTCTCCCCTGGGCCGCGTTGGGCATGCAAAGCCTCTTGTTGGAAGAGCCAACCCGTTTCCTCACGATGAGCATAATGGGGATGCGGTCTCTGGCCTTGGGTCTTGTACCACCGGACATAAGCGCTGGCCGTCATCGCCTCGACGCTCGCCATGCCTTTATTGCGACGACGCACCCAAGTGCGGATCATTCCTTCGGCGGTAAAGAGCGTCATTTGCGTATCGTCGGTGATGGCGCCGACCCGCCCATAAGCCGGCGCATAGGCCGTGATTCCCTGGGCCCCAAAGCGCTCAAGGATCTCCGTACGCTTCATAAATTCCACCGGCGCCCCAAAGGCATCCCCTACGGCACCGCCCAAGAGGCAGCCCACAAAACGCGAGCGCATCAGCGCCGCTTCAGCCTCTTTTTGCCCGCGGTGCGCCGCGCGACCCGTGGGCCGGGATCGCGCCTGGGAAGGGGTGGCGCGTCCTGTCTCATTTTCGGTAGCCTCCTGCGACACCGCGTCCTGTCCCTGAGGCGCCGAAGAGGCCGCCTGTGGTCTGCGTCCCTTTGTCTTCGGCCGCACCGCCCTACTGTCTTCGCTCATACATCACCCCCATTGTGTCTGTGCGGCTTTTTCGCGCAGGCAAACGACCTATCCGTCAGCTCATCGCATCGTGCCTGACATCCCGGGTATCCCCTCACTCAGCGATACCCATGACTGGTCGCCCCTACATGATCGGACTGAGGGATATGAGCTGATAAGTGATATCCCCTCTTCTTCATCCGTGATCGTAAAATACCCACCATACTCAGACGCTTTGCGAAGACGCGGGTTTGATAGGGCGCCCTGGGCTTAGGAGCGCGCCACAACTTCCATCCGCAAAAATCGAACCGTGCCCCATGGCGGTCTGTCACTAGCACACAGGGGTATTTTTGCCGGCCGCCCGTATCTTCGATCCAATAACCCCTCCCTTCTCCCGGCACCAGTCGGCCCTCGGCGCTGATCGCGCCCAGGAACACGATCTGCTCTTCGGGTTCCCCCGCCTCTTCTGCCACCACCCTGACGACTGCCCTATCGGTCTCCCGTTTTGTCTCTCGTGTTATCGCCATGTCATGGTGCCCTATCGTCGCTGTGATGCCGACCCCATCAAAAAATGCGCCAATCGCACCATGGCCTCCGTATCTCGCCCGCAATAAGCCTTCAGCGAACGTTCAATGGCCTTTTTGCGGATCGTGGGTGTCTCGAGCGTAATGGCTTCCAAGTACGCTTGCTGCGCTTGACCGCCATCCTGCACACCGTCCAGCATTGCGTAATCCAGATCGGGGGCGATAGTAGGCAGCACTGCCTTGATCGACCAGGACCCTTTCATATCCGGATGGTAGTAGTGCGCGCGGGTCAAAGGCAGGAGATCGACCAAGCGCGGGAGGAGTGCTGTGAGGGCTGCGCCAAGATCAGGAAACCGCGCTGCCAACTCCCGAATAATGCGCCCCTCGAAGGCTTGGTTATAAACGAGAATGGGGCCTGAGGTTTTGAGGGTCGTCAGTAAGGATTCCGCAAAGGCCCGCATCGGTGCCTCACCCGAGAGATCCAGAAATTCCTGATGGGTGAGTGTTTTATCCTTTTTCTCGATATGGCACGACCACTGAAAGGGCAGCTGTTCATAAGGCCGCGTGCCCGCCCAAATCGGCACCGCAAACTGAATGGTCTCAAAGTCGAGATAATACCGGGGATAGCCCAACGCCTTGATGATAGCGGCCGCCTTAGGACGCAGGTCGGGTCGCTGAGAGACGGTGATCGCCCGTACCCATTCGTGGGTGTCATTCGTGAGCACCCCGGGCGGGATATCGCGCACATCGCTATAACCTTGAGCGGTCAAGACCTCCTGTTGTTTGGCGGACAGCCGCGGCAGAATACTTAAGGGATATTCCGGGCCCTCTCCATAGCAATACCCCAGAAAGGGACAAGGATAGGGATCCTCACAGTGATCGGTGAGTGGCGGCATGGGGCCCGCGAGCAGGGTCTGGGCCTCTTGGACCCAACGGGGAACCGCCGTTAACAGCGATGCGATGTCTTTTGTCAGATCCTCTTCGGCAAAGAGGCTGTTGACGCGGCCACTTGACGTGATCTCGTGGTAACAGCCCTTTCCGGGATACACAAAGGCGTTATGGACGTACTGCAGCACACTGTGGCGAATCGGGACCCCGGCCTGCTGAAAGGCATAGGTCTGGATGGCCACATCGTCCCGGTAATGATCCTTCACGCCGGTTGCGGCCTTCACCTCAATGAGATCCCATTTCTGAGCGACGGGTTTTAGGATATCGGCCCGCACCAGCAGGTCTTTATAGGCGACTGTCGCCTCAAAGAGCGGCTGGCGCGGCGGGGACTGCAAAGCCTCTGTGGTCTCCTGAAGGGCTAGTGATAAGGGTCCCTCGGGGGCAATAAGCCGCCCTCCGACATGCAGATCACGCGCCACGGCGCCTACCTGATGACCGATAGTAAAGGCCGCTGTAGTCGCATCAGCCTCCTCGGCACAATCCGGCTCATGCACCGAGAGCCAGAGCCGGCGCGGACATTGGCGATAGGCCATGAGTTTCGATTTCGACAAGCCGTAGCTCATAACCTTCTCCCCTCTCTTCCCGGAAGAATCTCATCCGATCCGGCCCGAACGCGACCCGATCGATGAGCGCGCACAGGCCGCACACCACAGTCAGACATCACGACAGCGCCGCCGTAAAACCCATGGCGCGGCTCTCCTTGCGATGGCGAACACCCCACGCCCCGGCGACTGCGTCCACGAAAGCCGCCGCCGTCCATATCCCTTGAAGGCGCAGTCCCTTCACGACCGCCGCCACGTCACCGACCGTTAGCCCCTCACAATCATCCAGGATCTGACGCTCCGAGGCCGACAAGACCGCCGGTATCCCGTGGTCTGTGAGTACACGCATCATCAGCGTGCGCCTTTGGACACGACTCAGTGGCTTGAAGGTCAGTGTGCGGTCGAACCGCCGGAAGACAGCGTCGTCGAGATCATCGAGGGCATTGGTGGTGGCGATGAAGATCCCATCGAATTCTTCCATCTGCGTCAGCATCTCGTTCACCTGAGTGACCTCCCAGCTCTGGTGGGCGTGTGCACGGTTGCGCAAAAACGAATCGCATTCATCCAGCAAAAGGATGGCGCCCTGCCCACGGGCCCGCGCAAACATCTGACGGATGTGCCGTTCGGCCATACCGACATAAGGGTCAAGGAGGTCGGAGGCCCGATAGCTCACAAGCGGGCGCCCGAGGGTGGTTGCGACCTGCCGCGCCCAGGCGCTCTTGCCGGTTCCCGGGGCCCCGGCACAGAGTAGTCGGGCGCTGCCCGCAGCCTTAATGCCGGCGACCAAAGCCGTGAGATCGCAGTCGGCCGAGAGATACTCGAGATCATAGGCAAGCGGCAACGCCAGCAGACTGGGCAGTCGGGCCTGCCCCAAGATCGTCAACAGGCCATTTAGGGTCTCCTCGCAAAAGGCGGCACGCATGTCGCGATCGGGTCGGTCGGCGATAGTCGTGGTCTTCGCGGCCTGGGCGAGCACGCCTGGCACCAAGGTCTCGTGACGGGCAATGCGCGCGGCCAACGGATGATCGGTAAGCCCCAAGGGCTGCAAGTATTCGGTCACCAGACGGGCGCGCACGGCCGGTGGCGGAGGCGGGATCTCGCAGGCGAGGCTAAAGCGTCGCAACAGCGCCGGATCGATGCCCTCGATACTATTGGTAATCCAGAGAGTCGGTGCAGCCGCCTGCTCCAAGAGATCCACGGAATAACCCTTGCCAGGCCCCGTCCGGGACCTGAGCCCTGGAAACTCATACTCTTCCCGAAAATAGTCCTCGATCTCATCGAACAAGATGATCGTGCGTCCCGTCGCCGCCCCCAGGTGCGCGACCAGACGTAACGCCTTTACCCGCTCATCGCGCGAGAGCCCGTCACCCTCTTCATCCATCACCGCAACCTCGAGAAGCCGCGCCTTAAGATCCGCGGCCAGCGCCCGAACCAAGGCCGTCTTGCCCGTCCCAGGTGGCCCATAAAGGAGGATATTGACGCCCTTGTGACCATAGCTTGCCTGGTCCAGAAGCGGTCGCATAAGGGCAATGACGCCCGCCAAATGCGCAAAATCCGCGAGCGCCCGCGGCGCGCCGGTGGTGGGCTTCACATAGCGGGCCAACAACGTGGCCGCACAGAGATCGGGCTCCAAAAGCCGCGAAAAGAGATTCGGCACGGTCTCTAGCCAATCATCGAGATCCAGTCGCACCCCCGCGCTCTCCACACCGACGAGGCCTGCTGTCACGAGCACCGATGTCCGCGTGAGCGCCGCCGCTACAGCCTCGGGTGCTACCTTCAGGCAGACCGCAATCCAGTCGATCAACTCGCTGCGATTACGCACCTGCCCGAAATAAGCGGTCCCTCTCTGAAAAGCCCCCCGGTGCTTGGCTAGCGCTGCCAACACAAGAAGCGCCTGCTCGACCTCATTCAAGCTCAAATCTGCAGCCAAGACCTGTAGTGCCGGAATCTGGAGCAACGCGGTCTTTTCGGCATCGCGCAGCGCGGCCTTCAAAGCCAAAAGCAGCGCGCGTCGCGACGACTGACCATCTATGGTGTCAATGCCGAGCAAGGTTTGCAGGGCGGATTCCTCCGGTGCCCACTCGTCTTCGTCACAGGCCCGCTCCCAGACCTTTCCCAGACGCCGCCAGCCATCGGTCGCAAGCAGCCCGCGCAAAAGCCACAGGCGCCCGCGCTGATCAATCGCGGCATGGGGGCCCACAGCCTTGCGACGGAAGGCACGGGGGATCGGGGTTTTCGTCATAGGGGCTCCGGGATCAGTAGGAAAGAGACCTCTATAATACGACCATCTTGCGTCAAACTGTGTCGCAGACCGCAGGCCGCTCAGCTTGCGTGGCGCCTGACCGGAGGCCTGATCGCCGCCCGTGCCCCTGTCTTTCCTGTACGCGGCGCACGAGCCGGCCTTTGGTAGGCGTTAAGCGCCGCACTCAGTGTCGTCATCATCCAGCGGCGTAAAGCGATGGGTTTGACAACCTCGATCTCGGCGCCCTGACTCAAAAGCCACGTGCGCAGATCCAGACTGTCTGTGACGCGTGCGCGCACCACACAAAAGCTTCCTTCCTCCGTGATCGCCTGATCATGAGCCAAGGGCGCTTCCTGCAGGTAACGCACGCTCTTCGCTGGCACCCGTAGAACGAGCATCAGAGGAGTGGCCTTAAGCGGAATATGGAAGGCGCCGCTTGCCACATGGGCGTCCAGATCAAAAGTCGACGGGCGCCGGGCACGATCCGGCTCCATCGCGACCTCAGTCATGCGATGGAGCGCATAATGGCGCACCTCCGGATATTCCCAGGCGGTGGCAATCAGATAATAAACGCCTTGGGTGCGCACCAATCCGAGCGGGTGCAATCGATACGCCGTGGCCTTGTCTTCTCCCATACGGCGGTAATGGACCGTCAAAACACGGCTTTGGAATAAGGCCTCGCAGACCGCCCGCAAGATGGCAGGCGCCACCTGCGGACTGTGTCCGGGACGCCGTCTTTCCAGAACTCGCACCCTGTCTGGCCAATGGGACAGGGCGGTCGCCGTCCCATGCGCCAAGAGACTTCGGGCCTCCGTGAAAAAGGGCTGCAGGCCCTTTTGCAAACTGGCAGGCACAATCTCGCCCATATGCATCTCGAGCAGCACAAGGGCCAAGGCCTGCGCGTCGGTGAGACGGATGCCGCCATCAAGACGCGCCAATCCTTGCCACGACACCCGATAGGGTTTTGCGGTGCGATTGACGGTTATTACCGTGCCAAAGACGGTCTCCAGGGTCTGAATATCGCGCTCCAGGGTGCGAACCGTAAGCCCCTTGATCGTATCGGTGCTGGTGGTGGCCTGGAGGTACTGCCAAAGATCGGGGATGGTGGTCGACTTGGGATGTGCCGGAATGGCGCGGAGCACGCGCCATTGCCGTTCGAGCGTTTGACCTTGCATACCGAAACCCCACGATTCTTGTCCGATGTCATCGCTATTCTAGCAAAGTGGAGGATTGCGGCGGGATGAGGCCCGCTTGCGGGGCCGCAAAACGATACGCTCCCGCCTGCGCAGACCCGCCCCGTCACAGCATCCGCTCACGCGCCCGGGACGTGCGCTTTCAGCTAATCGGAAAAGAGGTAATCCTGTTCGTCACGGTCGGTGGTGTAATGAGGACCGGCGCGCCACACCACAGACTCTTCGGCGAGCGTAAAGAACGCCCGAATGGCCGCCTTCGCGACACCCGTAAAGAGCGCCCGATCCCTGTAGACCATAAAGCGCCCGTCGCGCGGCCGGTACAAGACGCATCCACGCGGAAAGGCAAAGTAGGGCTGGTCGCGCCCTGTGGGCGCGATTTCCGCGGTAGGACCCTCCCAGAAATTCGTGTGCGTATCGGGGCTGTCACGAAGACCCGCGACACGCTCCTCCCCCTCCGAGATGGCCCACGCTCGGCCCCAGAGCCGACCCGCAAAGAACCAAAAGATGCCGATCTTTCCGGAAATGGTGTCCACCATCACCCGCCTCCGTCGATCCCGGTCGCCTGCGCGCCTCTCTACACCGTTGCCAGTCTCAAGGGAACGACCCAGGGATGGGAAACCCTGCCTGCACCCCTAGGGTGCTCCCGGTACACGTCTTCCCGTCCCCGTTTCTTAAAACGGCCGCAACCGCGGACCTTCTCTCCCTTAGGCATCGCGAGGGATTAGACACCAAAGGATGCCCCAAAGACTACTCACAATGGCACCGATCAAGATCACCCAAAGCGATCCGTCACCATTCGATCCCGCATAAGAGGTCTCCTGGCCTAGCCTGCCCCCACATTCCCCTGTCAGTCGGACCAAAAATCGTCCACCCCCTCTCTATCCGAATGGCACTGACTTAAAGCCTCTACGGATGACCATAAATAGCGATTTTCGAGCGAGCTTGCGCACAAGGAACCTTCAGTCACCGGACTGGCCGTACCGCTATTGTCGAGACAGGAACAGAGTAACGGTGTTCGGTCGATCCCTGAGTCAAGTTCACAAGACCGGCTGAAGGGATCGTGAGCGTCCTCTGTGACTATGAGTGGGAATCGTTTTACGCGAGAACGGCCATCAAGACGCGCTCGGCTTGCGCGCTCATGACACATTCGAGGCGCCACTGTGCCCGGGTCATCCCGGTGAAGAGCAGCCGGCGCAGGTGGTGGTCCAGTTCAGCAAAATCCAGTTCAACCAGAACGACAACAGGGGCGGCCTGGCCCTTGAAGCGAAATATCGTGTCGGCTAACAGTTCGCCCTCGGTCCAGCAGGCGTGGCCCGCTGCATCGAAATCCCCGGTGAAGGTTTTGAGTGTCACGCCCGCAAGCGTCGGGCAACGAAGGAGGCGTGATGATTGCCGCCCCTTGGCGCTTAAGAGGGCCATTTGGTCCGGCGTGATGCCATCGTCCAGGAGGCGCTCGACTACGGTTTCGGTGGCCTGTACGCCGCCCGGATCATCCTCGGCCCACACATGAAAACCCGGCAGCTCGCCATCGAGCGGCGCGCGGGCGGTAATGGGTAGGGACGCCAGACCCAGCGCATTGATGCACTGCACGATCTGGCGCGGACTGCGGAAATTATCTGCGCATTGCACGGTGACGGCGTCCGTCCAGGCACCCGCGGCCGTCGCGCGCATTTGTTGGTCAAAGTCACCCAGCAGATAAATCCGTCCGCCAAGCCTAAGCCTGCGGCGCAGGGCCTCGATCCATTCGGCATCGAAGTCCTGGACTTCGTCGATGACAAGCAGATCCCATGCTGTCTCGGCGGGCGACTGCCCGTACTGGGCGATGGCGCGTGCAAAAAGGGTGGGATCCGTAAAGTCGATGTCGCTCCGCTCGCTGCGCAGGCACGCGATCGCAAGCTCATGGAAGGTCGCGTAGTGTACCGCCGCGGGACCGATGCGCCGCATTTGGTCGGCGAGCGGCCGGTTGTAACACACGTATTGGGCGCGCGCGCCCAGGATCGCCGAGCGCTCCAGCAGGCGCAGCGCAAGCTGGGTCTTACCGGAGCCCGCGGTCGCCTCGATCCGGAAAATCCCGCCGGGCGCGGTGATGCGTGGCACCCACGTGGCTAGGCCCTCGGACAAGCGCGTCACCGCCGCACCCAGCCAATGGATGCGCGCACTGGGGTCTGTGCTCAAGTCAAATATGTCGTCGAGAAAGTGGCGCAGGCGCTCGACTGTGGGGGCCTGTGCTGCGACGGCCGGAATCGCGTCTAGCATCCTGCGTGCCAGATCGGGCATATCGTTGGCATCGACGATGCGTTCCCTCGGGTACCCGATGGTGCCGGCCGGCACGACCTGATCTGGAAGAACCAAAAGGTGGGCGATATGGACGTGCAGATCGCTGTCGCGCAGACGCTGGCGCAAGGCCGCGTGCTGGACCCGCGCCTGGCGGCTGATGTCTTTCGTACGATCGCCGTAGCGTTTGCGCGGCCCTTGGGCTGTGAATTCCACGGGTCCGGCCTTGACCTCGAGCAAAACGAGGTTCCCGTTGGGGGCCAGCACGATGCCATCGAGTTCACCGAACCACTGGATGCCGTCGTGGACCGATGACCACGCCACGCCGTGGAACACGGTGATGTCGTCCGGCAATTCCGTCTCGAGCTGGCGCAGAACGTCGAATTCGCGCTGCTCGCCGGGCCGCTCGGCATGAAGGCCCTGCAGGGAAGGACGTAGTGTCGCCATCGTGTGCTCCGAAAGAGGGTAATTGTATACAAAGATTACCGATTCAGCTTGCCTGCCTTTCCGGGACGCACGAAATCCTCGGTGCGTGCTTGAGGGACCTATCGTTCCGATATGGTCAAGACGCAGGGCATCGGCGTTCTTTTGTTGCGACACGGGTTGTCGCAGGAGTGCCTTGCCATGGGTCGCATCGTGGGGCGCAGACAACGCGCCAGGGCCGTTCATCAGGTAATGGCAACTGAGGGGGATCTATGACCTGCGAAGTGGCGGTCATGAACAAACGAGGCATTGCGCTCGCGGCCGATAGTGCCGTGACACTGAGTGATGGTAACGGGGGTCGAAAGAAGATCTATTACACGGCCGAAAAGCTCTTTTCGCTGTCCCCGAAGCTGCCGGTCGCCATCATGACCTATGGGCCGGCGGACATCATGGGTGTGCCATGGGAAACGGTGGTCAAGGTCTATGCGCAAAAGCTCGATGGGCGGCGCTTCGACACCCTGGCCGAATATGCGCAAGATTTCCTCACCTTCATTGAGGGCGCCGATTGGCTGTTTCCCCTCAAAACGCAGACGCACTGGCTTCAGAGTCTCGTCTACAACGTCTGGAAGGGCTTGTACAAAGACGAGTGGGATACGGCGCTGGCAGAAGAGGCCAAGACCAGTCGTAAGGACGCGCTTAAAAGGCTTGCGGCGATCATCAAAAAGGATCACGAGGACTGGGCGCGTTACCCGGAGCTTGCCTGTGCGGCGCCGGACTATGGGCAGCATGTGCGGGAGACCTTTGCCGCGGCCTTGGACGAGATCGAGAGTGATCTGTTCGAGGGGTTCTCTTTGACACCGGCCCTACAGGAGGCCTTGCGTAAAACGGTGGAGTTCGCCTACGGGAAGGACTGGTTCCACCCTCGGGATGGCAGCCATGTGGTGATCGCCGGCATGGGGGAGGCCGAACCGTTTCCTGTGCTGTTGGAGTACGACATCGGTACGCTGGCGGCCGGTACGCTGCGCTACAGGAAGACCGACGAGACACGGGTCGGTGACGACTTGGACGGCACGGTAGCCCCTTTCGGGCAAGACGCAATCATCCACTCCCTCATCCAGGGGATCCATCCGCGCGTCTACGAACAGTTCGTGAAAGCGGCAGCTTGCATGCCGCTTGATGATACGGACGATGAAGAGAGTTCGAGCGCGCGGAAGAGCGGAAAGAGGCGCTCTCCACCTTGGTTCGCGATGAGATCTTGCGGCCCTATGCGGAGCCACTCCTTTCGGCCGTGAGCGCGCTCCCCCGCCAGGATCTGGCGAAGATGGCGGAGTCGCTTGTGAACCTCACCGCGTTTTTGATGCGCATGACGGCCAATGAGGAGCAAACAGTCTCGGAACCCATTGACGTCGCATTGCTCTCAAAAGGTGATGGGTTCATTTGGGTCAAGCACAAAGATGTGCGGACCCTGGCGTATGATCGATCCCTTTGCGCCTGACAGGTACGAAAAGAGGGGGCTATGGCACGGGTATTCGGCTTGTCCCAATCAAAACGGATGGCGTTCCGGCAGGGCCCGCGCCGGGTTGTGGCTATCCGTCCACGCGCCCGACGGCGTGCCGGCCGACGACACGAGTGATGCGGTTCTTGTTATGGGCACCGAGGTCGGCGTCATCGCCCGCCAGGGCTGGCCAGATGGGACCCTGATCGCACCGAAAGGGTTGAGCAAGCCCTTGGCCGCGACGCACGCGGCGCTTTCCGCACGCAAGGTCGTTTTTGAGGCCACCATGCAGCAAGATGGCGTGCTGGTGCGGACCGACGTCCTGGCCCCCGGCCCCGCGGCAAGGCCTTCGATCTCATCAAGGTGAGGTCATCGACCAGCGTGAAAGACTACCACCTGGAAGACATCGCCATTCAGACGCAGACTTTCGAGGCCGCCGGCGTGCCATTGAAGCGCCGGGTACTCCAGCACATCAACAACCAGTTCGTCTACCCGGGCAATCAGTGTTATCGCGAGATCCGCCCGGACGGAACGGAAAACAGCCTCTTTGCTGCGAAGGACGTGACTGAGGCGGTGCGGTCCGGCCCAAGTTTTGACATGGATTCATGATGCCAGACGGACACTGGCGAGTGAGATGCCTGACAAAACCGATGGTTGCGACGACCCCTACCCTTGCCCCTATGAGTCATTCTGCCACGCGAATATGCCGGAGTATCCGCCTTCCTGCCCGCCACGGGTCGGGCCGCAGGGCATCTATGTTGACAAACACCGATCGCGGCTTTGACAGCCGCAGGCTACTAGGATGTCCGGGTACCGAGGAGCGCGGCGTGATGCCCCTCCTCCAGGCGCGTCCTTGAACGTTGCAGCGCCTCAGGAGAAATCCAATCGGGGTAACGTGCCACAACGGCTTCAAAGGCATAGTCTTGCCATCCCGCCTCCAGAAGCCTTGCGTAGCCCAGGGTTTCTGCCTCGCGATTTACGGCGCGCTCGACGGCGGGCAAGATGCCGTATCGTTTTATCATCTGCCATGTGCGGGACGCCCGAGTTTTGCGACCGTTTTGGGCAGTCAGCCCCTTCTCATAGGCATAGACCGCCCTTATAGAATCCCGCTCGGCATCGGACTGGGCCCCATAGGCCTCGGCGAGCAGATTAACCGCTCGTTTTTCGAGCCTCATCGGCCCAGTCGGGACGGCCGCGTTCCCGCGCGTTCACGGCGAAAGCGGGTGATGAGGCGTAGAGCCACCTGCCTGTAATGGCGCACCGTTTCTTGTGTGCGTGTTTTGTCGATTTTTGCCGCAAGATGGTTACGTGCCACGTTATGTCGTCACTCGTTACTTATGACATAACGTTTTTAAACTGTATGACATAACAGTTTCAAGCCCACCTCAATTTTAGGGATTTTTTTGATCACGCAGATCTCGATTTTTAGGCGCGCGTGTCCCCATGTGAGTGTCCCATACTGCGTCCAGGCAAGATTGGTGTAGCGCTCATACCACACAAGACTACTGACTATTTGTTGTTTTTTTACCAATAAAACTCTATTCCCGTATCATTTTCTTGCCATCTCCATGCTATTTTTTTTCAATACGAATACCAATTTACTGTCCTATTCGGTGCGTGATTTTGTTGTGCGAATGAAAAATAAAGACCAACATCTTGCCTTACATTCCGCAGGTCGACGAACGAATATCATCGCAATTTCTCTATGGTCTCGTGACGCCAGGGCTTACGGGGTGCTTCAGCGTCAATAAGGCGTTCGGTTTCCGTCTCCCATTCGCGGAGGAGTTTCTGCACGCTACGGTAGTTGTCGATGGCAAGTTGCAGAAGGGCGGCCTGCTGTGGCAAAACCACGCGATGGACGAGCTTACCCTCTAATCTGAAGACGGTCCGCCGCCTGGTTGTCGCTGAGGGCGTAAGCGATCTTATCAAGTAGGCATAAGCTTAAGTCGGGCTTCAAAGTGCGCTCCCTCCGCCTCAGGGATGGATTTCGGCTTGTCATCGCTGTGCGTCCAAGGGAACGAGGTCATCATCGCCTCATAGCGATAGCGTTGCTTCCCTTTGGCATCCGTGTGCGTCTCCGCAAAGAAGCAGGGGCGGTGATAATTCACATAGGGATTGAGGACCTGTTGATTAAAGAGATGGATCCGCTGGGCGAAGCGACTGGGGATGTGGCTATAGCCGAAGATCTTCCGGGCCACGGACCCATTCTTGCTCTCGGCCAAGGCATTGTCGTTGGATTGCCGTGAGCGGGATTTCGTGAACTCGATGAGGAGTTTGTCCGGCAGTTCGGCGACCCGTTTGTTGATATATTCGGAGCCGTTGTCGGAGTGGAAACCCAGCACCGAAAAGGGGAAGGCTTCCAGCAATTGTGTCAGGATCGGGATCAAATAATATTCACTGATCTTCTC
>NZ_JBTRWP010000008.1:0-71887 GCF_054609335.1 Acidiferrobacter sp.
TGCCTGGTGGCCATAGCGAGCGGGAACCACCCGATCCCATTCCGAACTCGGAAGTGAAAACGCTTAGCGCCGATGATAGTATGGGGTCTCCCTATGCGAAAGTAGGACACTGCCAGGCTTTTAATGCTAAACCCCGATCAGTTTTCTGGTCGGGGTTTTTTTTCGTCCACGGCCACTCTTTGCTAGACTCCCGCAATGAGCTTGATCCATCAAATCCTCCAGCTGCTGGGCGACGGTGAGCGACACTCGGGCGTGGCGCTCGCGCGCCGTCTCGGCGTAAGTCGCGCGGCGGTATCGAAGGCGGTGGCGCTGTGTCCCGAAGTGCCGATCGAGGTGAGCCGTCAGGGCTATAGCCTGCCGGCTTCCTTTCGCCCGCTGGACGAGGGACGTATCCGCGCCTTGCTGCAAGAGGCAGGCTGCCGCTTGGATGGTTTGGCCATTCACGAGGAGGTGGGGTCCACGAACCAGGTGCTGCTCGCGGCGGCCGGGGACGGGGTATTCGCCTGTCTTGCGGAACGCCAAAGCGCCGGGCGCGGCCGGCGTGGCCGCGTCTGGCAGGCCACTCCGTATGGCAGCCTGCTGTTGTCGGTGGCGTGGACTATCTCCGGCACCGGGAGGCCGCTTGGGGTTTTGAGCCTAGCGGCTGGGGTCGCGGTGCTCAGGGCCTTGGAGCGCGTGGGCGTTCAGGATGCCGCACTTAAGTGGCCGAATGATGTGCTCTGGCAGGCCCGCAAGCTCGCAGGGATTTTGATCGAGATGCGCGGCGAGGCCGATGCCATGCGTGTGGTGATCGGGGTGGGCGTGAATGCCGCGCTTTGCGCAGACACTGCGGCGGCTATCGACCAGGATTGGGTGGATCTCCGGAGCATCATTCCGCTCGTGGACCGTGATCGGGTCGCGGCGCTTTTGATTGCGGAGCTCGACATCGTCATGCGGGATTACCAGGAAGGGCGCGAGGCGGCGCTGCTTGATGCGTGGCGGGCGCGGCATGCCTTCACGGGCATGCGTGTGCGCATCCATGAAGGGCAAGCCGTGTGCGAGGCGCGGGTGATCGATGTCGACGCCGACGGGGCGCTGCTCGTGGAAACGGGCGAGGGGCGCCGACGCGTGCAGTCCGGGGAAGTGAGTATGCGCCCGCTATGAAGCTACTCTGCGACCTCGGCCACACCCGCGTCAAATGGGCGTGGGCCGACGGGCAGGTTTTATCAGGCTGGGGATCGGCCCCTTATGAGGGCGAGGAAGGATATGCCGCGCGGCTTCCTGTCGCCAACGCGCCATCCGCGGTGTTCGCGATCTCGGTGGCGCGTGATCGCAATGCGGCCTTCGCGGGGTTCTGTCAGGGGCGTTGGGGTCTCACGCCGCTGTGGCACGGATCGCGGCGGGAAGGCTTCGGGGTGTCAAGCCGGTATGCGCCCGCCGAGAGTCTCGGCGCGGATCGTTTCGCCGCTCTTGTGGGGGTTCGCGTCCGCCATCCGGGCGCGCCTGCATGCGTGGTGGATTGCGGTACGGCGATCACCGTGGATGCGCTCGACGCCCGGGGCGTCTTTCGTGGGGGCGCCATCCTCCCTGGGCTTACGATCGCTGCGCGGGCCCTGCAGGCGGTAGCACCCGCCCTTGTGGCCCCGGTATGCGAGGGGCGTTTTGGGCCTTGTGGCGGCACGACGGGGGAGGCGGTCGGCGCGGGTCTCGTATTGGGCGCGGTGGGCGCTATTGAACGGATAGTCCATGACCAGGAGGCGATAGTGGGCGCGGGTGCTTTAGTGATATTGACTGGCGGGGATGCGCCGCGCATCAGCTCCTATTTGACTTGCCCCCATGAGCACTGGCCGCATCTCACGCTCGAGGGCCTTGCGGTGATGGCGAGATGAGGATACTGGCGGCGCTCTTGCTGTTTGCGAATCTCGCGCTCGGCCTTTGGAACTACACCCATCGCCCCGTGCCGCCGGCTGTTCCGCGACCCGTCCACCCCGAACGACTGCAGGTGGTGTCGGCGGAATCCTTGCAAGCCACGCCCGCGCCACGACTTATAAAGCCGGTCCCCGAGGCCCCGTCAGCCAAGGTGGCGCCCGCGCCGCCGGCCCCCCAGAAGCCCGCCCCCGCGCCCTTCAAGAAAACCGCATTCACAGCGGCCGTGGCCGCGGCCCCCGGGTCGCGCGGGCAGTGTTGGAATTTGGGACCCATGGGGCGGCAGGCCGCCGCTGCGCTTCTTAAGCGGCTGCATCGGCCGGGGCGCATCGTGCGCCATCCCGGACCGCCCGCCTATCGCCTCTACCTGCCCGCCGGCGCGCCCTGGCCCTCGGCGGCGACCCTGCATAAGCTTGGGATCGTGGGGGCCTATGTTACGCACGGGCCTTCGGGTGGCGCGGTTTTGTCCCTGGGCGTCTTTCTGCGCAAGACGGCTGCTTTGCGCGAGCGCCAGGTCCTGTACGCCCATCATGTGGATGCCCACCTAGGGCCCTTTGGTGCACCTGCCCGCTATGACGTCGAGATGAATCTGTCGTCCGTGTCCCCGGCCTTCTGGAGGCAATTGGGATCTGTTGGGCATACGCCCTGCGGAGCGGGGCATTAGACGGGGCAGTGCTGGAGTTTTGGGTGGCGGCTATTGAATATTCTGTCTGTGGCTCAAGCTGCAGTTCCTGCGGCCAGATCCTCCGGGGGCGCGGGTCTTTCAGTCGTTTCACGTCTTCCGAGACCGCGTCTCGCGCTGCGTCCATAGGAATCGATCCGTCGCGGGCTGTGCGCGGGTTCCCCTCACGCGTGCGTCCTGTGCTGCGTTTCGAAGCCTTGGAAGTCGCCAAGCCCGCTCTCGATGAACGCTCGGTTTGTGTTCCGCCGTTTCTCGAAAATGGCAATCGCCCGCTCGATGAGTTGGGGTGGGAAAAACAGAGAATCTCCCTCACGTAGTCGCGCCAGGATCCACGTATAAGCCTGTTCTGCGCGATCGGCGGAAGCGGCGGAGCGGGACAGGGAGCCCGATCGTATCCAGTATTCATGAAGTGATTGGGCGCATAAGTACGCGCCCTTGTTGCGGGCAATCAAGGAAAGGTTGAAAACCGCCTCTTCGGCGAAGCGCAACGGCTCCTGAAAGCGCGTACCGCCAACGAGATCGCGTCGATAAACGGGCCACAGGCTTTCGCTTACCCGCCCATAGAAATCGAGATCGTGCCAGCCCTCGGCGGGGTCCTTCCAGTAGGTCCCGCAGGGATGCTTTTCGTGGCGATAGCAGAACCGGACGTTATCGAGGGCCATGCCCCGCTCGCGCGCAAGAGGGACAAGCCGAGAGAGCTTGTCCCTATGCCAGGCATCGTCGCTGTCGAGAAAGGTGACGAGCGGCCGGTGCGCGGAGTCGAGTCCCACGTTGCGCGCAACCGAGGGCCCGGCTCCGTGCCTGCCTGTGCGGAGAAAGAGGATGCGGGGGTCGGCCGGGAGGAGGGGGGCGTAGTCGATTCTATCGTCGGCGACCACGAGCAATTCCCACTGCGGGGCGCTTTGCGCTATGACTGAGGCGACTGTCTCGCGAATCGTATCGGCGGCCTCGTAGGCCGGCATGATGACGCTGACGCCTGGTGATTCCTCCATAAACCGGCCGTTCCGCCCCTTTCTTATTGTCGCCATGGTCGCGCCCCGCCATGTCCAGCCTGGTTCGGTCGCGCGAACTGTCCCGAGAGGGCCGATCACCGCGTGCCGGGGCAGTCGATAGATAATCCGCGCGAGGCGTGCCGCGCCCCATTGTAATCCGTTTCTCAGGGCTAGGATCGTTCCCGTTCAAGCGGGAACAAGGCGGCTGTCGGTTCGGGGGCGGGTCGCATGTAGCTCAAGCGACGTGGCGCCAGAACCGCCCTTCTTCAAATCCGTCGAAGGGATAGCCAGGGGCTGCGATGCGGGGGTTCCCCGCTCGGGATGAAGGGTGCGCCCCGCGTTGTGGCCCTGGGCGTGGGCCGAGAGACGTCGAGGCCCCAGGAGATCGCTCAAGTCTGGGGCCCGCATCATCCCGGATGGGGTGGTGTAAGGCGAAATCGTCGAGTGCAAGGGGAATTTTGGTGCAGGCGAGACGGGAGCCTTGCCGCGCCCCGCGCGTTTCCCTAAAATACTACCCCACTTCCAGTGCCCGCATAGCTCAGCTGGTAGAGCATCTGATTTGTAAAATTGCACCTGCGTTCGGAAACGGGCGCAGTGGAGATGGCTAAAACGGGGAAACCTTGGGGCACCAGGCTCGTGGCAATCCCGTGCTAGCCGCGATAAGCGGCGAGTGTAGAGACTTTACACCATCCACCTAAACCACGCTTACGCGCGGCACGGTGAAGAGAAAGTCCAGACCCCAAACCATTCGTGGGCTGCGAAAGCAGTAGTGGGTATGAATCAGAGGGTCGGGGGTTCGAATCCCTCTGCGGGCTTACACCTTTTTTCGGGTCTTTCATCAGAGTAGGGCGGCGGTCGCCCCGAGTATACGTTCATGGAAAAACTTCCCACCGACGCCGAGAACGGCGCGCTTGCCTACTATGCGGATCTCGAGGCGCGGCTTGCCAGAATCCGGGAGCGCGTGCGGCGCCCGCTGAGCCTTGCCGAGAAGATTCTGTTTGCCCATTGGGTGGACCGTGGGGAGCTGCCGGTGCCTGGGTCCAGCACCGAGGCCTTTCATCCCGATCGTGTGGCTATGCAGGATGCCACGGCCCAGATGGCCTTGCTGCAGTTCATGAGCGCGGGGCGCGCGCACGTGGCGGTGCCGACCACGGTCCATTGCGATCACTTGATTCGCGCCAAGGTGGGCGCGCGCGAGGATCTCGCGATCGCCGAGAGCACAAACGAAGAGGTCTATGCCTTTTTGGCCTCGGTATCTGCCAAATACGGTATCGGCTTTTGGGAGCCGGGGTCCGGCATCATTCATCAGGTGGTGTTGGAACACTATGCGTTCCCGGGCGGCCTGATGATAGGCACCGATTCGCATACCCCGAATGCGGGTGGGCTCGGCATGCTCGCCATCGGGGTGGGGGGTGCCGACGCCGTGGATGTGCTGGTGGGCATGCCCTGGGAGTTGCAGTGGCCGAAACGGATCGGTGTGCAGCTGGTCGGCGCCCTCTCGGGCTGGTCGAGCGGCAAGGACGTGATCCTGAAGCTCGCGGGTCTTTTGACCACAAGCGGTGGGACCGGCCATATTATCGAGTACTTTGGGCCGGGCACTGCGTCCTTGAGCGCGACCGCCAAGGCCACGATCACGAACATGGGCGCGGAACTGGGGGCGACGACCTCGGTGTTTCCCTTTGACGAGCGCATGGCGGCCTATCTCGATAAGACCGGCCGCAGCCGGCTTGCGGCCCGCGCCCGCGCCCTCGCGGCTCACCTGACAGCCGACCCCGAGGTGGCGGCCCACCCGGAGGACTCTTTCGACCGGGTGGTGACCATCGATCTGGCCACGCTTGAGCCGCATGTGGTGGGCCCTCACACGCCGGACCTGGCGCGGCCGATCTCGGCCTTGGGCGACGAGGTTCGTTCCCATGGCTATCCGGAGGCCTTGCAGGCCGCCCTTATCGGCAGCTGCACGAACTCGTCCTACGAGGATATCGGGCGGGCGGCCCATGTGGCGCGCCAGGCACGCGCCTTAGGGATCAAGGCCAAGGTCCCGTTTCTCGTGACGCCAGGCTCCGAACAGGTGCGTGCCACGATAGAGCGCGACGGGCTGCTGGCCGATCTCACCGCCATAGGCGCCACCGTGCTTGCCAACGCCTGTGGCCCCTGTATAGGGCAGTGGCAGCGCGAGGACGTGGCGCCAGGCACGCCGAATAGCATATTGACGTCCTACAACCGCAATTTTCCGCGGCGCAACGACGGCAATCCGGGTACCCACGCCTTCATCGCGAGCCCCGAGGTCGTGACCGCCTATGCCTTGACGGGCAGCCTCGCCGCCAATCCGCTCGCCGGGATCGAGGTGGACGGCAAGCGCGTGTCCCTGACCCCGCCTGCCGCCGCAGAGCTCCCGAGCGCGGGTTTCGTGGGCGGGACCGAGGGCTATAGGCCGCCCGAGGAGGGAGGCGCGGGCGTGGCCGTGCGGATCCGTGAGGACAGCGAGCGCCTGAGCCTGCTTGCGCCGTTTCCGGCCCCGCGGCCCGAGGACTTCCTGGGGCTGCCGATCTTGTTGAAGGCAGTCGGCAAGTGCACGACCGACCACATATCGGCCGCCGGGCCCTGGCTCAAGTACCGCGGCCACCTCGATCGCATCAGCGACAACCTGTTCCTGGGGGCCACCAACGCCTTCAGTCCGGTCGTCGGTACGGGTTTCGATGTCATGACAGGCAAGGCCGATGTTCCGCTCGCGGCGCTCGCCCGCTCCTATAAGGCCCAGGGTCTGGGCTGGGTGGCGGTGGGCGACAGTAACTACGGGGAGGGCAGTTCGCGTGAGCATGCGGCCATGTCGCCACGCTATCTGGGCGGACGCGTGATCCTGGTGCGCAGTTTCGCGCGCATTCACGAGACCAATCTGAAGAAGCAGGGCGTTCTGCCGCTCACCTTCGCCGATCCGGCCGATTACGATAGGCTGGCCCGTGAGGACCGCGTGAGCCTGCCTGGCATAGGAGAGATCGAGCCGAATGTGCCCATGCGTCTCGTGATCACGGGCGCGGACGGCCGGACCTGGGAGATGATGGCGCGCCACACCCTCACTGCGGAGCAGATCAACTGGTTCTGGGCGGGCTCTGCCTTGAATCTCATGGGGGCGCGATCACGCGCATAAATCGCGCCAGGTGTTGACAAGGGCTCATCCCTTAATCACAATTCGCGGCTTACTGTTTGGAGGGGTACCCAAGCGGCCAAAGGGATCAGACTGTAAATCTGACGGCTCTGCCTTCGGAGGTTCGAATCCTCCCCCCTCCACCATGGTTATGGCGGGCATAAGCCCATCAAGTGGGCGTGTTAGGCGGGTGTAGTTCAATGGTAGAACTTCAGCCTTCCAAGCTGATAGCGTGGGTTCGATTCCCATCACCCGCTCCAGTTTGAGGCATGTGTGAGAACATTTAGCCCATATAGCTCAGTCGGTAGAGCACTTCCTTGGTAAGGAAGAGGTCATCGGTTCGATTCCGATTATGGGCTCCAGATGCATTAACCGGGTGGCTTTGAGGCGACCCGCGAAGAACGGTTCATAAAACTGAGGTACCCACGGTGTCCAAGGGAAAATTTGAACGCACGAAGCCCCATCTGAATGTGGGCACGATTGGCCACGTCGACCATGGCAAGACCACGCTCACGGCGGCCCTGACCAAGGTCTTGGCGACGAAGTTCGGGGGCGAGTTCAAGGCCTACGACCAGATCGACAACGCCCCCGAGGAGCGCGCCCGTGGTATCACGATCGCGACGGCGCATGTGGAGTATCAGACCACGCAGCGCCATTATGCGCACGTCGACTGCCCCGGGCACGCCGACTACATCAAGAACATGATCACAGGCGCCGCCCAGATGGACGGCGCCATCCTGGTGGTATCGGCCGCCGACGGCCCCATGCCCCAGACCCGCGAGCACATCCTGTTGGCCCGCCAGGTGGGCGTGCCCTACATCGTGGTGTTCCTGAACAAGGCCGACATGGTCGACGACAAGGAGCTCCTGGAACTGGTCGAGATGGAGGTGCGTGAGCTCCTCGACCGCTATGAGTTCCCAGGGGACAAGACCCCGATCATCATAGGCTCGGCCCTGAAGGCCCTCGAGGGCGATAGCTCGGAGATCGGCGAGCCCGCCATCCTGAAACTCGCCGAGGCCCTGGACGCCTATATCCCGCAGCCCGAGCGCGCCATCGACGGCGCCTACCTCATGCCCGTCGAGGACGTGTTCTCGATCTCCGGACGCGGCACCGTGGTCACCGGGCGCGTCGAGCGCGGCATCGTGAAAGTCGGCGATGAAGTCGAGATCGTGGGCCTGCGCGACACCGTGAAGACCATCGTCACCGGCGTCGAGATGTTCCGTAAGCTCCTCGACCAGGGTCAGGCTGGCGACAACATCGGTGTCTTGCTGCGCGGCACCAAGCGCGAAGAAGTCGAGCGCGGCCAGGTGCTCTGCAAGCCCGGCTCCATCAAGCCGCACACCCGTTTCGAGGCCGAGGTCTACGTCCTGAGCAAGGACGAAGGCGGGCGTCACACGGCGTTCTTCCAGGGTTATCGCCCGCAGTTCTATTTCCGTACCACCGACGTCACCGGTTCCTGCGATCTGCCTGCCGGCACCGAGATGGTGATGCCCGGGGATAACGTTAAGCTCACGATCACCCTCATCAATCCGATCGCCATGGAGGAAGGCCTGCGTTTCGCCATCCGCGAAGGCGGCCGGACGGTGGGTGCGGGCGTGGTGTCGAAGATACTTGAGTAGTGATTTCAGGGTCTTCGGCGATCCGAGTTTAGGCCAGTAGCTCAATTGGCAGAGCGTCGGTCTCCAAAACCGAAGGTTGGGGGTTCGATTCCCTCCTGGCCTGCCATCCGTTCTTTAGGGTATATGGGCAGTAATGGTGGATAAGCTAAAACTGACCGCGGCCATGATGTTGTTGGCGTCGGGCGTTGTCGGTTACTACGTTCTATCGAACGAGCCTGAGCTTTGGCGTGTCGTGGCGCTATTGGCGGGGGCCACCCTCGCGGTGGCGACCGTGATGCAGACCCCCACGGGACGGTCAGCCTGGACGTTTGTCAAAGAGGCGCGGGTCGAGTTGAGCAAGGTCATTTGGCCTACTCGCAAGGAGACTGTCCAGACGACGCTTGTGGTGATCGTGCTCGTGGTATTGGTTGCGATGTTCTTGTGGATCGTGGACCTGGGCTTGATCAAGGGCGTCAGTATATTGACCGGGAGGTCGTGATCCGATGGCGATGCGTTGGTACGTGGTGCATGCCTTCTCAGGCTTCGAGAAGAATGTCGAGAAGACGCTGAAGGAGCATATTGCGCGCGCCGGGATGCAGGATCTGTTCGGCGAGGTTCTGGTGCCGACGGAAGAAGTCGTGGAGATGAAGAGCGGGCAGCGCCGCACCAGCGAGCGCAAGTTTTTCCCCGGTTATGTCTTGGTGCGCATGGAGATGACCGACGAGTCCTGGCATCTCGTGAAATCTGTGCCCAAGGTGAGCGGTTTCATCGGCGGCTCGGGCACGAAGCCTACGCCGATCAGCGACAAGGAAGCCGAGACGATCCTGCGCCAGGTGCAAGACGGCGTGGAGAAGCCGAGGCCGAAGTTCTCGTTTACGAGCGGTGAGCAGGTTCGCGTCATTGACGGCCCCTTCCTCGACTTCAACGGTATGGTCGAGGACGTCAACTACGAAAAGAGCAAACTGAAGGTGTCGGTATCCATTTTTGGGCGCCAGACCCCGGTGGAGCTGGATTTTAGTCAAGTAGAGAAGGCGTAGTTCGCCGGATCTCGTCAACACGCGGGGGAGCCGCAAGGCGCTTGCACCCCATAGGAGCCCATAATGGCAAAGAAGATCGACGCCTACATCAAACTGCAGGTGCCGGCGACGAAGGCGACCCCCGGGCCGCCGATCGGACCCGCACTCGGTCAGCGCGGATTGAACATCATGGAGTTCTGCAAAGCCTTCAACGCCCGCACTCAGGGCATGGAGGAGGGCCTGCCGATTCCCGTGGTCATCACCGCCTACAGTGACAAGAGCTTCACGTTCGTCACCAAGACCCCGCCTGCGAGCATTCTCTTGAAGAAGGCGGCGGGCATTACAAGCGGCAGCAAGACCCCGCATACCAACAAGGTGGGTAAAGTCTCGCGTGCGCAGCTCGAAGACATCGCGCGACTGAAGATGCCGGATCTCAACACCACGGACCTGGAGGCGGCGGTGCGCTTGATCGCAGGCAGCGCGCGCAGCATGGGTCTCGAGACGGAGGGCGTCTGATGGCCGAGGTGATGAAGGGCGGCAAGCGGCTGCGTACCTTGCGTCCGAGCGTGGATCGGACGCGGCTGTATGGGATCGACGAGGCCTTCGCGCTCGTCAAGAAGACCGCGAATGCGAAATTCGACGAATCGGTCGAGGTGGCTGTGAACCTTGGCATCGATCCCCGCAAGTCCGAGCAGAATGTGCGTGGCTCCGCGGTGATGCCGCGGGGGACGGGCAAGACGGTACGGGTCGCGGTGTTCGCCGAGGGCGAGGCGGCTGCCGCATCGCGCAAGGCCGGCGCCGACGTGGTGGGTTTTCAGGATTTGGCCGACCAGGTAAAGGCGGGCAACCTCAACTTCGACGTTGTCATTGCGACGCCGGAGGCGATGCGCATTGTAGGTCAATTGGGTCAGATCCTGGGACCGCGCGGCCTTATGCCGAACCCCAAGGTTGGCACTGTGACGCCTAATCCCGCCCGGGCCGTGGAGAATGCCAAGGCAGGCCAGGTGCAGTATCGCGCCGATAAGGCCGGCATCGTGCATTGCGCGATCGGCAAGGTGTCGTTTACGGAAGAGGCGCTGAAGGAGAATTTCCTCGCGTTGGTGGCGGCCTTGCAGAAGGCCAAGCCCAGCGCCGCTAAGGGGATCTACGTCAAGCGCGTCACGATATCCGCGACCATGGGACCAGGCATACGTCTGGACCAGGGGTCGCTACCGCAGTAGCAAGAAGGGCTGGGACTGTCCGTCGTCTGGGCAGATGTCGAAGACCGCCGGCGCGGAAACGCTTAATCTTGCCGGCGTAGATGGTGTCCGGGGCCTTTAAAGCCGCGGATCACCGTCCCCCGTGACGGGGGGAGTGAAGGAGGTGATTCGTTGAGTCTCAATCTAGAGCAGAAGAAGACGGTCGTAGCTGAAGTCTCCGCCGCCATCAAGGGCGCGGAGGCGGCGGCGGTGGCCGAGTACCGGGGGCTCACCGTGGCGCAGATGACGACTTTACGTGCCGAGGCGCGTAAGGCCGGGGTCTACATCAGGGTAGTCAAGAACACGCTGGTACGTCGGGCACTCGCCGATACACCGTTTGCGTGCCTGGATCACCACCTGAAAGGACCGCTCGCGTTTGCGGCGTCGTCGGATCCGGTGGCGGTCGCGAAGGTCTTGAGCGATTTTGCGCGCGCCAATGACAAGCTCGTGATCAAGGTCGGCGCCATGGATGGGGCGCTCATGACGGGTGCGCAGCTGCAGGCGCTCGCCTTGTTGCCGAGTCGTGAGGTTCTCTTGGCGACCTTGATGCGGACCATGCAGGCGCCGGTGGCGCAGTTCGTGCGGACGTTGAACGAGGTGCCCGCGCGTTTCGTGCGGACGCTCGCTGCGATTCGCGACAAGGCTCAGTAAGGGCGTTTTTTAGGCTTTAAAGGTCAAGTCACTTTTTCTAGGAGATAGCACCATGGCGGTATCTAAGGAAGAAATCCTGAACACGATTGCGAACATGTCGGTCCTCGACCTGTCGACGTTGATCAAGGAAATGGAAGAGAAGTTCGGCGTCTCGGCGGCTGCTGCCGCGGTCGCGGTCGCCGCCCCGGGCGCGGCCGCTGGCGCCGCTGCTGCGGTCGAGAAGGATAGCTTCGACGTCGTGTTGGCGGCGATCGGCGACAACAAGGTGGGCGTGATCAAGGCGGTGCGCGCCATCACCAACTTGGGCCTGAAGGAAGCGAAGGACCTGGTTGAGTCGGCCCCGGCCACCGTGAAGGAAGCGGTCGCCAAAGCGGATGCGGAAAGCATGAAGAAGCAGCTTGAAGAGGCCGGCGCCAAGGTCGACCTGAAGTAAGGATAGCTGATTGGCCGTTGAACACGCGGTGACGAGAGGGTGATCGTCGGGACAGGCTGGTGCGAACCGGCCTGTCCGTCGTTGTCTGTCGTTCGGGATCGTCCGGACATCAAGAGCTGAGGAACCTATGAGCTATTCATTCACTGAGAAAAAGCGCATCCGCAAGAGTTTCGGCAAACGGCCGAGCCTTTTGCAAGTTCCGTATCTGCTCGCGACGCAGAAAGAATCCTACCAGAACTTTTTGCAAGCCGATGTCGAGCGCACCCAGCGGGTCGATCAGGGCCTGCAGGCCGCGTTCAAGTCCGTGTTTCCGATCGAGTCCTATAACGGGGCCGCGGCCCTCGAGTTCGTGAGTTATAAGCTCGGGACGCCCTTGTTCGACGTGAAGGAATGCCAACAGCGGGGATTGATCTACGCCGCGCCGCTGCGCGTCTTGTTGCGGCTCGTCGTGTTCTCGAAGGACGAGACCACAGGGGCCAAGTCGGTGCGAGACATCAAGGAGCAGGAGGTCTACTTGGGTGAGATCCCGCTCATGACCGAGAACGGGACCTTCATCATCAACGGGACCGAGCGTGTCATCGTCTCGCAGCTCCATCGGTCGCCCGGCGTGTTTTTCGATCACGACTACGGTAAGACGCACTCGTCCGGGAAGCTTTTGTTCTCGGCGCGCATCATCCCTTACCGCGGCTCGTGGCTCGATTTCGAGTTTGACCCCAAGGATTTCCTGTATGTGCGCATCGACCGGCGCCGGAAGCTGCCGGCGACCACGCTTTTGCGCGCGCTCGGCATGAGCGCTCAGGACATCCTCCAGACATTCTTTGAGATGGACACCTTCCTGCTGTCCGACGGCAATGTGCGCCTGAAGCTGATTCCGCAGCGCTTGCGTGGCGAGCAGGCCGATTTCGACATCGCGTCGCCCGCGGGCGAGGTGATTGTCAAGAAAGACCAGCGTATTACCGCGCGTCATGTCCGCGAGATCGAAAAGGCCAAGATGACCGAGCTTTCGGTGCCCCCGGAGAACGTGGTGGCATTCCTGGCGGGTCGACCCCTGGGTGAGGACGTGATCGACGCTGCGACCGGCGAACTGATCGCGCAGGCCAATGAGGTCGTGACCGCCGACCTGATACAAAAGCTCATGAAGGCTGGGATCGCCGAGATCCGGACGCTCTACACGAACGAGCTGGATCGGGGATCCTATATCTCCGACACCCTGCGCATCGATTCGACGCGCGATGCTATGGAGGCGCAGATCGAGATCTACCGGATGATGCGCCCCGGCGAGCCGCCGACGAAGGAGGCTGCGCAGAATCTCTTCTCGAGTCTGTTCTTCAGCCTCGACCGCTATGATCTGTCGGCCGTCGGGCGGATGAAATTCAACCGTAGGCTTGGACGCAGCACCGACGAGGGCCCGGGCATCCTGAGCCGCGAAGACATCATCGACGTGATGCGGATCCTGATCGGCCTGAAAAATGGTCAGGGCGAGATCGACGATATTGATCACCTGGGCAATCGCCGGGTGCGTTCGGTGGGAGAGCTTGCGGAGAACCAGTTCCGTATCGGGCTTGTGCGCGTCGAGCGCGCGGTCAAGGAGCGGCTGAGTCTCGCCGAGTCCGAGAATCTGATGCCGCAGGAGTTGATCAACGCCAAGCCGGTGTCGGCGGTCATCAAGGAGTTCTTCGGCTCGAGCCAGTTGTCCCAATTCATGGATCAGACCAACCCTCTGTCCGAGGTCACGCATAAGCGCCGCGTCTCCGCGCTTGGGCCGGGCGGGCTCACGCGCGAGCGCGCGGGCTTCGAGGTGCGCGACGTTCATCCGACGCATTACGGCCGGGTGTGCCCGATCGAGACGCCGGAAGGACCGAACATCGGTCTTATCAATTCGCTTGCGGTGTATGCGCGGACCAACGAATACGGTTTCCTCGAGACCCCGTATCGCAAGGTTGTCGATGGCCGGGTGACCGACAAGATCGATTACCTATCGGCCATCGAGGAAGGCAAGTTCATCATCGCCCAGGCCAATGCGGCCGTGGATGAGGGGGGGCGGCTCACCGACGAGATGGTGTCGTGCCGTCATCGCAACGAATTTACCTTGTCGGCGGTCTCCAAGGTCGACTACATCGACGTGGCCCCCGCCCAGATCGTTTCGGTCGCGGCCTCGTTGATACCATTCCTTGAGCACGACGACGCGAACCGCGCGCTCATGGGTTCAAACATGCAGCGCCAGGCGGTACCGACCCTGCGGTCGGAGAAGCCGCTCGTGGGCACCGGCATGGAGCGTACCGTGGCGGTCGACTCGGGCGTGGCAGTCACGGCTCGACGTGGCGGGCGCGTGGACTCAGTGGATGCGAGCCGCATCGTGGTGCGTGTGGATGATGAGGAGACCGAGGCCGACAAGGCCGGTGTCGACATCTACAACCTGATCAAGTACACGCGCTCGAATCAGAACACGAACATCAACCAGAAGCCCTTGGTGCGCGTGGGTGACATCATTGCCAAGGGGGATGTGTTGGCCGATGGGCCGTCGACTGACATGGGCGAGCTCGCGCTTGGACGTAACGTCCTGATCGCCTTCATGCCGTGGAACGGATACAACTTCGAAGACTCGATCCTGATTTCGGAGCGGGTGGTTGAGGACGACACGTTCACCACGATCCACATCGAAGAGCTGTCGACCGTCTCGCGCGATACCAAGCTCGGGCCAGAGGAGATCACGCGTGACATCCCGAACGTGGGCGAGGGCGCGCTGTCCAAGTTGGACGAGTCCGGGATCATCTACATCGGCGCCGAGGTGAACCCAGGCGACATCCTCGTGGGTAAAGTGACGCCCAAGGGCGAGACGCAGCTGACCCCCGAGGAAAAGCTCTTGCGTGCGATCTTCGGTGAGAAGGCCTCGGATGTGAAGGACAGCTCCTTGCGGCTGCCCTCAGGGATGTCGGGGACCGTCATCGATGTGCAGGTATTCACCCGTGATGGCGTGGAAAAGGATGCACGCGCCCGCCAGAACGAGGAGCAGACGCTGATCGGCATCCGTAAGGATCTGAACGATCAGTACCGCATCGTCGAAAACGACGCTTTCGGGCGCATCGCGAACTTGCTCGTGGGTAAAGTCGCGGAAGGTGGTCCGAAAGGCCTGAAGGCTGGCGACAAGGTGACGAAGACCTACCTCGAAGGGCTGAACCACGCGCAGTGGTTCGAAGTCCGGATGCGTGACGAAGAGGTGAGCGAGGCCGTCGAGGCCATACGCGACCACTTGGCACAACAGAAGATCGAGTTCGACGCGCGCCTCGAGGAGAAGCGCCAGAAACTCATCGCAGGGGACGATCTGCCGCCGGGCGTCCTGAAGATGGTGAAGGTCTATGTCGCTGTGAAGCGTAGGTTGCAACCGGGCGACAAGATGGCCGGGCGTCACGGCAACAAGGGTGTCATATCGCGCATCGTGCCGGTGGAGGACATGCCCTACATGGCCAATGGCGACACGGTCGACATCGTCCTAAATCCGCTCGGCGTGCCCTCGCGCATGAACGTAGGTCAGGTGCTGGAGACTCACTTGGGATGGGTCGCGCGTGGGCTTGGCAACAAGATCAACGAGATGTTGAAGCAGCAGGTGGCGGTCGCCAAGCTGCGGGACTTCCTCGACAAGGTCTATAACGGCAGCGGCCAAAAGGAGAACCTTTCCTCCTTAAATGATCAGGAGATCGTGGCGCTTTCGGGCAATCTGGTGAAGGGCGTGCCCATGGCGACCCCGGTGTTCGATGGCGCGACCGAGGAAGAGATCATGGACCTGCTGGAGCTCGCAGGCCTGCCGCGCTCGGGACAGACGACTCTCTACGACGGGCGCACAGGCGAGGCTTTCGATCGCCCCATTACCGTCGGCTACATGTATATGTTGAAACTGAACCATCTCGTCGATGACAAGATGCATGCGCGCTCCACCGGTCCGTACAGCCTCGTCACCCAGCAGCCGCTCGGGGGCAAGGCCCAATCCGGCGGTCAACGTTTCGGCGAAATGGAAGTATGGGCCCTTGAGGCTTACGGGGCCGCCTATACGTTGCAAGAGATGCTTACGGTAAAGTCGGACGACGTGACGGGTCGAACCAAGATGTTCGAGAATATTGTGAAGGGCGACCACAAGATGGAGGCTGGTATGCCCGAGTCGTTCAATGTGCTTATCAAGGAAATCCGTTCGCTCGGTATCGATATCGAGCTCGACCAGGGATAATCCGCTCTGCGATATTTCACCGGAAACGACAGACCGGTATGCCGGCCGCGTTGAGGAGATCGACTTGAAAGACCTATTTAATTTGTTTAAGCAGTCAAGCAAGACCGAGGATTTCGATTCCATCCGGATCGGCCTTGCGTCCCCGGAAAAGATCCGTTCCTGGTCTTACGGTGAGGTCAAGAAGCCCGAGACGATCAACTATCGCACTTTCAAGCCCGAGCGCGACGGACTTTTTTGCGCGAAGATCTTTGGTCCCATCAAGGACTACGAGTGCTTGTGCGGCAAGTACAAGCGTCTGAAGCACCGCGGCGTCATCTGCGAGAAGTGCGGCGTCGAGGTGACCTTGTCCAAGGTCCGTCGGGAGCGCATGGGGCACATCGAGCTTGCAAGCCCGGTAGCCCACATATGGTTCCTGAAGTCCCTACCATCCCGTATGGGGCTCGTCCTCGATATGACTTTGCGCGACATCGAGCGCGTGTTGTACTTCGAGGCCTATGTCGTAGTCGATCCGGGGATGACCCCGCTCGAGCGCAGCCAACTCCTATCGGAGGACTCCTACCTCGAGGCGATCGAACAATATGGGGATGAGTTCGATGCCCGCATGGGCGCCGAGGCCGTGCGTGACCTCTTGCGGGGTATCGACCTCGCGGCGGAGGCGGCCAAGCTGCGTGAGGAGCTGAGCGGGACGACCTCGGAGACCAAGGTCAAGAAGCTGGCCAAGCGCCTCAAGGTCATAGAGGCCTTCCTGCACTCCGGGAATCGGCCGGAGTGGATGGTGATCGAGATCCTGCCGGTGCTGCCGCCCGAACTGCGGCCGCTCGTGCCTCTCGACGGCGGGCGCTTCGCGACCTCGGACCTGAACGACCTCTATCGGCGCGTCATCAATCGCAATAATCGTTTGAAGCGACTGCTCGACTTGAACGCCCCGGATATCATCGTGCGCAACGAAAAGCGCATGCTGCAGGAGGCGGTCGACGCGCTGCTCGATAACGGGCGCCGCGGCAAGGCCATAACCGGGGCCAACAAGCGCCAGCTGAAGTCGCTTGCTGACATGATCAAGGGCAAGCAAGGTCGCTTCCGCCAGAACCTGCTCGGCAAGCGCGTGGATTACTCGGGCCGCTCGGTCATCGTGGTGGGACCGGCCCTGAAGCTGCACCAATGCGGTCTCCCGAAAAAGATGGCGCTCGAGCTCTTCAAGCCCTTTATCTTCAGCAAGCTCGAGATGCGGGGCTTGGCCACGACCATCAAGGCCGCGAAGAAGATGGTCGAGCAGGCAAGCCCCGAGGTCTGGGACATCCTGGAAGAGGTCATCCGCGAGCATCCGGTGCTTTTGAACCGGGCGCCGACGCTGCATCGCCTCGGCATCCAGGCCTTTGAGCCCGTGCTTGTGGAAGGCAAGGCCATCCAGTTGCACCCGCTCGTGTGCGCGCCTTATAACGCGGACTTCGACGGTGACCAGATGGCGGTGCACGTCCCGCTCTCGCTCGAGGCGCAGCTTGAGGCGCGCAGTCTCATGATGTCGTCGAACAACATCCTGTCGCCCGCGAACGGCGAGCCAATCATCGTGCCCTCCCAGGACATCGTGCTTGGGCTCTACTACATGACCCGCTCGCGCGTGAACGCGCTTGGCGAAGGCAAGGTGTTCGCGGACGTAGCAGAGGTCCATCGGGCGTATGAAACCCGGAAGGTGGCGTTGCACGCGAAGTGCCGCGTGCGCATCGCTGACGTTGTGCGGGATGATGCCGGCAATAAGGTCAAAAAGATCAATTTGGTGGAGACGACCGTGGGCCGGGCGTTATTGTCCGACCTTTTGCCCGAGGGGCTGCCGTTTGCGCTGGTCAACCGTGACCTGAAGAAGAAGACGATTTCGGAGCTCATCAACGCCTGTTACCGGCAGGTGGGCCTGAAGGAGACCGTCATCTTCGCCGATCAGCTCATGTACACGGGCTTTGCGTTCGCGGCGCGCGCCGGCATCTCGATCGGTGTGAACGACATGGTCACGCCGGTGGAAAAGGCCAAGATCATCGGCGACGCCGAGGCGGAGGTGCGAGGCATCCAGACGCAGTATGCCTCGGGGCTTTTGACCGACGGCGAGCGTTACAACAAGGTCGTGGACATCTGGACCCACACGAGCGAGCGCGTCGCGAAGTCGATGATGGACAAGCTAGGCGTGGAGGATGTGGTCGACGCCACGGGCAAGACCGTGACCCAGCCCTCGTTCAACTCCATTTACATGATGGCGGACTCAGGGGCTCGCGGTAGCGCCGCCCAGATCCGTCAGCTCGCTGGGATGCGCGGCCTCATGGCCAAGCCCGACGGCTCGATCATCGAGACGCCGATCACGGCCAACTTCCGCGAAGGCCTAAACGTGCTGCAGTACTTCATCTCGACGCACGGCGCGCGCAAGGGCTTGGCGGACACCGCCCTGAAGACGGCAAACTCGGGTTATCTGACCCGCAGGCTGGTCGACGTGTGCCAGGATCTGGTGGTGACCGACACCGACTGCGGCACGCAACACGGGATCCGCAAGAGCGTCATCGTCGAAGGCGGCGAAGTGGTCGTACCCTTGCGCGAGAGCGTGCTTGGGCGTGTCGTGATAGGGGATGTTATAGACCCCGCTGACAACAGCGTGCTCGTTGAGCACAACGCCCTTCTGGACGAGCGCAAGGTGCGCCTGCTTGAGGAGCGCAATATCGATCAGGTGATCGTGCGCTCGCCTGTCACCTGCGAGACGCGCTACGGCATCTGCGCGCTTTGTTATGGCCGCGACCTCGGGCGTGGCCACTTGGTCAACCAGGGCGAGGCGGTGGGTGTCATCGCCGCCCAGAGTATCGGGGAACCAGGGACGCAGCTTACGATGCGCACCTTCCACATCGGTGGCGCCGCGTCGCGGGCCACGGCTGTGAGCGGAATCGAGGTCAAGTCGAACGGTTCGGTGCGCTTCAATAACTTGAAGCTGATCCGGCACTCGAGCGGCAACAATGTGGCCGTGTCGCGCTCGGGCGAGCTCGTGGTGCAGGATGATCACGGACGCGACCGCGAGCGCTACAAGGTGCCCTATGGTGCTATTTTGAACGTGAGCGAGGGTGACAAGGTCAAGGCCGGGCGTACGGTCGCGAACTGGGACCCGCATACCCATCCGATCATCACCGAGGTGGCGGGCACCGTGGCCTTCACTGACTTGATCGACGGCGTGACGGTCAATAAGCAGACCGACGAGATCACAGGGCTTAGCACCTACGTGGTCTTGGATCCCAAGCATCGCTCGGGGGCCAAGGACATACGCCCGATGATCGCGCTTTCGGACGAGAAGGGTAAAGGGCTCTTCATACCGGGCACCGACATCCCCGCGAAATACATGCTGCCGCCTGGCGCCATCATCACGGTCGAGGATGGCCTCAAGGTAGGGGTCGGCGATGTGCTGGCGCGTATCCCGCAGGAGAGTTCCAAGACCCGCGACATCACGGGCGGTCTGCCGCGCGTGGCGGAGCTGTTCGAGGCTCGCAAGGCGAAGGATCATGCCATCCTGGCCGAGACCAGCGGCGTGGTGTCTTTTGGTAAGGACACCAAGGGCAAGCAGCGCTTGCTCATCACCGATAAGGCCGGCGAGGAGCACGAGTATCTGATCCCCAAGGGGCGCCACATTATGGTCTTCGAGGGCGAGACCGTGGAGCAGGGCGAGGCGATCGTCGATGGGCCGCCGGTATCGTCGGATATCCTGAGGCTTTTGGGTGTCGAGGCCATGGCGAACTTCATCGTCGATGAGGTCCAGGACGTCTACCGGCTGCAGGGTGTGAAGATCAACGACAAGCACATCGAGGTGATCGTGCGTCAGATGTTGCGCAAGGTGCGCATTATCGAAGCTGGCGACACCCAATTCCTGCCGGGCGAGCAGGTCGAACGGGCGCGCCTGCTCGACGCTAATGAGGAGGCGCAGGCCGGGGACAAGCGGCCGGCAACGGGCGAGCGCCTGCTGCTCGGCATCACCAAGGCCTCGCTCGCGACCGAGTCGTTCATCTCAGCGGCCTCCTTCCAGGAGACCACGCGCGTGCTCACGGAGGCCGCCATCAGCGGCAAGCGTGATCGGCTGCGGGGCCTGAAGGAAAACGTCATCGTGGGCCGCCTGATACCCGCCGGCAGTGGTCTTGCGCACCATCAGGAGCGCAAGCGCAAGCGGGCGGACGACCGGGACGAGGCGACGGCCTTGCGGGAAGCCTTATTACCTACGCGCGACAAAGGGGACGGCGGCGACAAGGCCGCGTCCGCATAACTGTGAGGCCCCGTCGAGCTCTCTTGACAGGGGCCTCTATAATGCCTAGAATCGCGCACCTTTGGAGCCAGGCCCGTTAGTGCATAGGGGCCTAAGGCCGGTTTTTGCATCGGAGCTATGAATGCCCACGATTAACCAGTTGGTCCGCAAGCCGCGCGTACAGCCGCATAAAAAGACGACTGTGCCGGCGCTGAATGCCTGCCCGCAAAAAAGGGGCGTATGTACGCGCGTCTACACGACAACCCCCAAGAAGCCGAACTCGGCCTTGCGTAAGGTTGCACGCGTGCGCCTCACGAACGGCTATGAGGTCACGAGCTATATCGGCGGTGAGGGCCATAACCTTCAGGAGCACTCCGTGGTGCTCATACGCGGTGGTCGCGTGAAGGACTTGCCAGGTGTGCGTTACCACACGGTACGCGGCTCGCTGGATACGGCGGGCGTGGCGGATCGACGCCAGGGCCGCTCGAAGTACGGAGCCAAGCGCCCGAAGTCGTGAGTTGGTCTTGAAAGCAGGGTACGCCGCACTCCGGTGCGGCGTTTTCTCGTTTCTAATGGTGTGAAGGTTGAGAATATGCCGAGAAGAAGAGAGGTTCCCAAGCGCCCGACGCGCCCCGATCCCAAGTACGGGAGCGAGGTCCTGACGAAATTTATGAGCGTGGTGATGCAAAGCGGCAAGAAGTCGGTGGCCGAGAAGATCATCTACGGCGCGCTTGAGACGATTGCTTCGCGTCATAAGGGCGAGCCGCTGACCGTATTCCAGCAGGCCATAGACAATGCCAAGCCTCTCGTGGAAGTGAAGAGCCGCCGGGTCGGTGGCGCAACCTATCAGGTCCCGGTTGAAGTTCGTCCCGGGCGGCAATTGGCCTTGGCCATGCGCTGGGTCGTCGATGCGGCGCGGGCGCGTGGCGAGAAGTCCATGGGCGCGCGGCTTGCGGGCGAGTTGATCGACGCGGCCGAGCGGCGCGGCAACGCCGTGAAGAAGCGCGAGGAAGTGCATCGCATGGCGGAAGCCAACAAGGCGTTTTCGCATTATCGCTGGTAGAAAAGCGCAAACTCACGAAATTAGCGTAAGGATCTGGCCGTGGCTCGTACGACACCAATCGACCGTTATCGCAACATCGGCATCATGGCGCACATCGATGCGGGTAAGACCACCACCACGGAACGGATCCTGTTCTACACCGGCGTGTCTCACAAGATCGGCGAAGTGCATGAAGGCGCCGCCGTGATGGACTGGATGGAGCAGGAGCAGGAGCGTGGCATCACCATCACCTCCGCGGCTACAACCTGTTTTTGGAAGGGGATGGCCGCAAACTATCCCGAGCACCGCATCAACATCATCGATACCCCGGGCCACGTGGACTTCACCATCGAGGTCGAGCGCTCGCTGCGTGTGCTGGACGGCGCCTGCGCGCTCTTTTGTGCTGTGGGTGGCGTCGAGCCCCAGTCGGAGACGGTGTGGCGGCAGGCGAACAAGTATGGGGTGCCGCGCATCGCCTTCGTGAACAAGATGGACCGCGCTGGCGCGAATTTCCTGCGCGTAGTCGAGCAGGTGCGGGTGCGGCTGGGCGCGACTCCGGTCGCGATCCAGCTGCCGATCGGCGCTGAGGACCGCTTCCAGGGTGTGGTCGACCTCCTGAAGATGAAGGCGATCTTCTGGGACGACGCGACCCAGGGTACGAAGTTTGAGGAGCGGGAGATCCCCGCCGAGATGCGCGAAGAGTGCGAGAAGTGGCGGGAGCGCATGATCGAGGCCGCGGCCGAGGCCAACGAGACCCTCATGGACAAGTATCTGGGCGGCGAGAAGCTCACGAACGAGGAGATCAAGGGCGGTCTGCGCGCGCGCAGCTTGGCTTCGCAGATCGTCGTGACCCTGTGCGGATCGGCGTTCAAGAACAAGGGCGTGCAGTCCATGCTGGACGCCGTCATCGATTATCTGCCGTCGCCCAAGGAAAAGAAGGCGATCATAGGTCATCTCGACGACAAGAACAGCTCCGAGGTCGAGTGTCCGGCGGACGATAACACGCCGTTCGCGGCGCTCGCGTTCAAGATTGCGACCGACCCTTTCGTGGGCCAGCTCGTGTATTTCCGTGTGTATTCCGGGGTCCTGAAGACCGGTGACTCGATTTACAACCCTGTGAAAGGGAAAAAGGAGCGTGCGGGGCGTCTATTGCAGATGCACGCCAATCATCGTGATGAGATCAAGGAAGTACACGCCGGCGACATCGCCGCTGCGGTAGGCCTGAAGAACATCACCACTGGCGACACCCTCTGTGACCCCGAGCGTATCGTGACCTTGGAACGTATGGAGTTTCCGGAGCCGGTTATCTCGCAGGCGGTGGAGCCCAAGACCAAGGTTGACCAGGAAAAGATGGGGCTCGCGCTTGGGCGACTCGCGCAGGAGGACCCGTCGTTTCGCGTACGCACCGACGAGGAGTCCGGGCAGACGATCATATCGGGCATGGGCGAATTGCATCTCGAAATCATCGTCGACCGGATGAAGCGCGAGTTCGGCGTCGAGGCGAGTGTCGGTAAGCCGCAGGTGGCCTATCGCGAGACCATCCGCAAAAAGGTCGAGCAGGAACACAAGTTCGCGAAGCAAAGTGGTGGGCGTGGGCAGTATGGCCATGTCTTCCTGCGCATCGAGCCGCAAGAGGCCGGCAAAGGCTTTGAGTTCGTTGACGAAATCAAAGGCGGCGTGATCCCCCGTGAATACATCCCGGCGGTGGAGAAGGGCGTGCGTGAGGCCTTGGATCGCGGCATCCAGGCGGGATTCCCGGTGGTGGACGTCAAGGTGAGCCTATTCTACGGGTCCTACCACGAGGTGGACTCTTCGGAAAACGCCTTCAAGATGGCGGCGAGCATGGCCTTCCGCGAGGGTTGTCTGAAGGCCGAACCGGCGTTGCTGGAGCCTATTATGGCAGTCGAGGTGGTGACGCCCGAGGACTACATGGGAAGCGTGAACGGCGATCTGAGCTCGCGCCGCGGTGTCATCCAGGCCATGGAAGACGCGCCAGCCGGCAAGGTTGTGCGGGCCGAAGTGCCGCTCGCCGAGATGTTTGGGTATGCGACATCCTTACGCTCGGCCACCCAGGGGCGCGCGACCTATGCGATGGAGTTCAAGCGCTATGCCATAGCGCCTGGCAATATCGCCGAACAGGTCATCAAGAAAGCTAGTTAAGAACGAAAACGATTCAGTCTACGAGGTACCCACGGTGTCCAAGGGAAAATTTGAACGCACGAAGCCCCATCTGAATGTGGGCACGATTGGCCACGTCGACCATGGCAAGACCACGCTCACGGCGGCCCTGACCAAGGTCTTGGCGACGAAGTTCGGGGGCGAGTTCAAGGCCTACGACCAGATCGACAACGCCCCCGAGGAGCGCGCCCGTGGTATCACGATCGCGACGGCGCATGTGGAGTATCAGACCACGCAGCGCCATTATGCGCACGTCGACTGCCCCGGGCACGCCGACTACATCAAGAACATGATCACAGGCGCCGCCCAGATGGACGGCGCCATCCTGGTGGTATCGGCCGCCGACGGCCCCATGCCCCAGACCCGCGAGCACATCCTGTTGGCCCGCCAGGTGGGCGTGCCCTACATCGTGGTGTTCCTGAACAAGGCCGACATGGTCGACGACAAGGAGCTCCTGGAACTGGTCGAGATGGAGGTGCGTGAGCTCCTCGACCGCTATGAGTTCCCAGGGGACAAGACCCCGATCATCATAGGCTCGGCCCTGAAGGCCCTCGAGGGCGATAGCTCGGAGATCGGCGAGCCCGCCATCCTGAAACTCGCCGAGGCCCTGGACGCCTATATCCCGCAGCCCGAGCGCGCCATCGACGGCGCCTACCTCATGCCCGTCGAGGACGTGTTCTCGATCTCCGGACGCGGCACCGTGGTCACCGGGCGCGTCGAGCGCGGCATCGTGAAAGTCGGCGATGAAGTCGAGATCGTGGGCCTGCGCGACACCGTGAAGACCATCGTCACCGGCGTCGAGATGTTCCGTAAGCTCCTCGACCAGGGTCAGGCTGGCGACAACATCGGTGTCTTGCTGCGCGGCACCAAGCGCGAAGAAGTCGAGCGCGGCCAGGTGCTCTGCAAGCCCGGCTCCATCAAGCCGCACACCCGTTTCGAGGCCGAGGTCTACGTCCTGAGCAAGGACGAAGGCGGGCGTCACACGGCGTTCTTCCAGGGTTATCGCCCGCAGTTCTATTTCCGTACCACCGACGTCACCGGTTCCTGCGATCTGCCTGCCGGCACCGAGATGGTGATGCCCGGGGATAACGTTAAGCTCACGATCACCCTCATCAATCCGATCGCCATGGAGGAAGGCCTGCGTTTCGCCATCCGCGAAGGCGGCCGGACGGTGGGTGCGGGCGTGGTGTCGAAGATACTTGAGTAGAAACCATGGCCAACCAAAAGATTAGAATTCGTTTGAAGGCGTTCGATCACAGGCTTATCGACCGGTCGGCATCCGAGATCGTCGATACCGCCAAGCGTACCGGCGCCATCGTCAAGGGGCCGATCCCCTTGCCGACCAAGATCGAGCGGTATACGTTGTTGCGCTCGCCGCACGTTGACAAGAGCTCGCGTGATCAGTTCGAGATCCGCACACACAAGCGCATCATGGATATCATTGAGCCGACTGAAAAGACGGTGGATGCGCTCTTGAAGCTCAATCTTGCGGCCGGTGTGGACGTCGAGATCAAGGTAAGCTAGGAGCGGTCATGGCACTCGGAATCGTGGGAAAGAAGGTCGGAATGAGCCGCGTGTTCGGGCCAGACGGCGTGGTGGCACCCGTGACTGTGGTCGTGGTGGAGCGCAACCACGTGGCACAGATCAAGAACGTGGACACCGATGGCTATCGGGCGGTGCAGATCGCGAGCGGAACGCGGCGCCCGTCACGGGTCACGAAGGCGCTTGCGGGGCACTTCGCGAAGGCGAAGATCGAGCCTGCCGCGAGCCTTTGGGAGTTTCGTCTGACAGCTGATGAAGGGCAGGGGCTGGAAGTCGGTGCCGAGGTCCGCGTCGATATCTTCACGGAAGGGCAGACGGTGGACGTCCAGGGTACGACCATAGGTAAAGGATTTGCGGGCGTCATCAAGCGGCATCATTTCGGCGGCGGCCGCGCGAGCCATGGTAATTCCTTGTCGCACCGGGCACCGGGGTCTATCGGTCAACGCCAAACGCCGGGGCGCGTATTCCCGGGCAAGAAAATGGCTGGCCACTTGGGCGCCAAGATCCGTACGCAGCAAAATCTCGTCGTCGTGCGGGTGGACGCGGAGCGGAATCTGCTCCTGATCCGCGGCGCGGTACCGGGGTCGGCGGGTTCGGACGTCGTTGTGCGGCCGGCCGTGAAGGCCCGTAAGGCGGAGGCCAAGCAATCATGAAGATGACGGTGGTGAAGGCCTCCGGGGGTACCGGCGAGATTGAGATCGCGGATACGACCTTCGGGGTGCCATTTAAAGAGCATCTGGTCCACCAGATCGTTGTCGCCTACCAGGCGGGCGGTCGGGCCGGGACGCGAGCGCAGAAGAACCGCGCGGCCGTGAGCGGGAGCACCAAGAAGCCGTGGGCTCAGAAGGGCGGCGGCCGGGCGCGGGCGGGGAATATCCGCAGTCCCATATGGCGGGGCGGCGGGAAGACCTTCCCGGCGACCACGCAGGATTTCAGTCAGAAAGTAAACAAGAAGATGCGCAGGGTGGCCTTGCGCTCGATCCTGTCGGAGCTCGTGCGCCAGGACCGGATCATCGCGATCGATGAGATGCAGACGGCGTCGAAGACCAAGGACTTGCTGGCGCGCCTTGCCGCCTTCGGGATCACCGGCCGGTCGCCGGACGTGCTGATCGTGGCCGAGGACGCGGATCTCGGTCTTGCGCTTGCGGCACGCAACCTGTACCGGGTGGCGGTGCGCTCGAGCGATCGGATCGACCCCGTGTCGCTGATCGCTCACGAAAAGGTGCTCATGACGGTGGGGGCCCTGAAAAAGCTTGAGGAGATGCTGGCATGAAGGACGATATCTACAGCGTTCTGCTGGCGCCGCATATCTCGGAGAAGGGTACGCGTCTTGCCGAGAAGCATCGGCAGTTCGTGTTTCGGGTCCGTAAGGATGCGACCAAGGCGACTGTGAAGGCGGCGGTCGAGAAGTTCTTCAAGGTCGAAGTGGCAGCTGTGCGCATCGCGGTGTTGAAGGGCAAGACCAAGGGTGGCAAGACCCCGGGACGGCGGTCGGACGTCAAAAAGGCCTATGTGGCCTTGAAGCCCGGTTTCGATATCCAGTTCGGAACGGGGCAATAGGGGGAAGCATGCCAATCGTCAAAGTAAGACCGACGTCGGCCGGACGCCGCGGCCTCGTCAAGGTGGTTCATCCGGGACTGCACAAAGGCGCGCCGTTCGCGGCGCTCGTGGAGAAGAAGGCGAAGATCGACGGGCGCAACAACGCCGGCCGGGTCTCGGTGCGGCATCGTGGCGGTGCGCATAAGCGGCACTACCGCCTGATCGATTTTAAGCGCGATAAAGACGGGATCGTGGCGCGCGTCGAGCGCCTCGAGTACGACCCCAATCGCAGCGCCCACATCGCACTCATGCTCTATGCCGACGGCGAACGCCGCTATGTCATAGCGCCCAAGGGCGTCGAGGTCGGGCAGGAAGTGATGTCGGGGAGCGATGCGCCGATTCGCGCTGGGAACTGTTTGCCTTTGCGGAATATCCCGGTGGGAACAACAGTGCATTGCGTGGAATTAAAGGTGGGTCGAGGGGCGCAGATCGGCCGCTCGGCCGGCGCGGCTCTGCAGTACGTCGCGCGGGAAGGAGAGTATGCGCAGTTGCGGCTGCGGTCGGGTGAGGTGCGGAAAGTGCACGTCGAATGCCGGGCCACGGTGGGCGAAGTCGGCAACGCGGAGCATTCGCTGCGCAAGCTTGGCAAGGCCGGCGCTTCGCGCTGGCGCGGCATACGGCCGACTGTGCGTGGTGTGGCGATGAACCCGGTCGATCACCCGCATGGCGGTGGTGAGGGACGGACGTCCGGCGGGCGCCACCCCGTGAGCCCGTGGGGCACTCCGACCAAGGGTTATAGGACGCGGATGAATAAGCGGACCGACGGCATGATCGTTCGTCGCCGGTACCAGAAGTAACCGAAAAAGTGTGAGGGCGCATCGTGCCACGTTCGATTAAGAAAGGACCGTTTATCGACGGCCATCTGGCCAAGAAAGTCGGTGAGGCGCAGAGGACCGGGAACAAGAAACCCATAAAGACTTGGTCGCGCCGATCGACCATCATGCCAGACTTCATTGGGCTTACGATCGCGGTACATAACGGGCGCCAGCACGTTCCTGTGCTGATCTCGGACAACATGGTCGGGCATAAGCTCGGCGAGTTCGCGGCGACCAGGACCTTTAAGGGCCATACCGCGGACAAGAAGGCTTCGGGAGGTTGATGATGGCGACCAAGGCGGTTTTGAAGAACGTGCATGTGTCGCCCCAAAAAGGGCGGCTGGTGGCGGATTTGGTCCGCGGGATGCCGGTCGGCCGCGCCCTCGAAGTACTGGAGTTTAGCCCGAAGAAGGCGGCCCGTATCCTGAAGAAGGTGCTGGAGTCGGCTATCGCGAACGCGGAGAACAACGACGGCGCGGACGTGGACGAGCTCAAGGTCTCGGAGATCCAGATCAATGGGGCGGCTTCGATGAAACGTTTCCATGCCCGGGCGAAAGGCCGCGGCGCGCGCATTCTGAAGCGGACGAGCCATATCAGCGTCACGGTCGCAGCGGTGGGGGGGAACTAAGATGGGTCAAAAAATCAATCCGATCGGGATGCGGCTTGGGATCGTCAAGGATTGGACGGCCAAGTGGTATGCCCACCGCAGCGCCTATGCCGCCAATGTGCGCGCGGACGTGGATTTGCGCGCCTGGATCAAGGCCAAGCTTTCGCACGCGGCCGTGAGTTCGGTGGTCATCCAGCGCCCGGCGCAAAGCGTGACCATCACGATCCGCACGGCACGGCCGGGCATCGTGATCGGAAAGAAGGGTGAGGATATCGAGCGGATGCGTCACGAGCTCGCCCGGCTCGCCGGCGTGCCCGTGCAGCTGAATGTCGAGGAGATCCGCAAGCCGGAGCTGGATGCGGCGCTGGTCGCGGAAAACATCGCACAGCAGCTCGAGAAGCGCATCATGTTCCGCCGTGCCATGAAGCGTTCGGTGACGAACGCCATGCGCCTGGGTGCGCTCGGCGTGAAGATCATGTGCGCGGGGCGTCTGAACGGTGCGGAGATCGCGCGTACGGAATGGTATCGCGAAGGACGGGTGCCGCTGCACACGCTGCGCGCCGACATCGACTATGGGGTCGCCGAGGCCCATACGACCTACGGCGTCATCGGTATTAAGGTGTGGATCTTCAAGGGCGAGATCTACGGGCAGATGAACCCCGCGGACGCGGAGACGGAGGGGAAGAAGGCTACGGCCTGATTCCGAATGAAGCATGCTGCAGCCAAAGAGAACGAAGTTTCGTAAGCAACACAAGGGTCGCAACCGCGGGCTTGCGTCGCGGGGCAACAAGGTGAGTTTCGGGGAGTTCGGGCTCAAGGCCTTGGGGCGTGGGCGGCTGACCTCGCGGCAGATCGAGGCTGCGCGGCGAGCGCTCACGCGTTCGATCAAGCGTGGCGGGCGCGTGTGGATCCGTGTATTTCCGGATAAGCCGATCTCGAAAAAGCCGCTTGAGGTGCGCATGGGTAAAGGAAAGGGCAACCCCGAATATTGGGTTGCCTTGGTCCAGCCCGGCAAGGTGCTCTACGAGATGGAGGGTGTGACCGAGGCGGTGGCGCGCGATGCCTTCCGCTTGGCGGCCGCGAAATTGCCTGTGCAGACCACGTTCGTCGCGCGACAAGTCGCTTGAGAGAGGCAGTCATGGATCTGAAAGAGATGCGGGCCGCGTCGGCCGAGGAAAAGCGCAAGGAGCTCGAGGCCCTGCGCGAGAAGCAGTTCACGCTGCGGATGCAGAAGGCCACGGGGCAAATCCGCGATACGAGCGAGATTGGGAAGGTGCGCCGGGATATTGCCCGGCTGTTGACGGTGTTGCAGCAGGCGGGGGCCGATAGATCATGACGGAAGCGACTTTGGAAAAGCCGGCCCGCACCGCGACCGGACGGGTGACGAGCAACAAGATGGACAAGACGATCACAGTCCTCATCGAGCGCAAGACGCCGCACCCGGTCTATGGGAAGTATGTACGTCGGAGCACCAAGCTCCATGCGCATGATGAGAACAACGAGGGGCGCGAAGGGGATCTCGTGCTCGTCGAGCAGTGTCGGCCGCTTTCGAAGACCAAGACCTGGCGGCTCGTGCGGGTCTTGGACCGGCCGCCCGTAGTCTAGGGCCCTTTGGGGCCGGGTCAATCGATGTTATGATGGCGGGCTACGCAGGGCGCGCCTAAGGGAAGGAACACCATGATTCAGATGCAAAGCGTGCTGTCGGTCGCGGACAACAGCGGCGCCAAAAAGGTGCAATGCATAAAGGTCCTTGGTGGCTCGAAGCGGCGGTATGCCGGGATCGGGGACATCATTAAGATTAGCATCAAGGAAGCGGTGCCGCGGGGGCGCGTGAAGAAGGGCGATGTGTACGACGCCGTGATCGTGCGGACCAAAGTCGGTGTGCGGCGGGCAGATGGCTCGGTCGTGCGTTTCGACAGCAATGCGGCGGTGCTCTTGAATCCGCAGCATCAGCCGGTGGGTACCCGTATCTTTGGCCCGGTGACCCGCGAGTTGCGCGGCGAGCAGTTCATGAAAATCATCTCGCTTGCTCCCGAAGTGATATAGGTGCGCCATGCAAAAGATCCGAAAAGGCGATGAGGTAGTGGTGCGAGTCGGTAAGGACAAAGGGAAGCGCGGTAGCGTGCTTCGCGTCTTTGCCGATGGCCGCGTGTTGGTGGAGAACGTGAATCGGGTCAAGCATCACACCCGGCCGAACCCCAACAAGAACGTTACGGGTGGCATCATCGAGCGCGAGGCCCCACTGGCCGTGGCGAACGTGGCCTTGTTCAACAAGGCGACAGGCAAGGGCGAGCGCGTTGGGTTTCGCACCTTGGATGACGGCCGCAAGGTGCGCGTGTTCAAGCGCAGCGGCGAAGTCGTGGATGCGTAGGGGAAGGCGATGACCAGCAGGTTTCAGGAGTTGTACGAAAAGACCATTCGGCCGGAGCTCATGGCGCGTTTCGGGTATAAAAACCCGATGCAGGTGCCGCGGCTCGTGAAGGTGACGCTGAATATGGGCGTGGGCGAGGCCCTGGCGGACAAGAAGGTGATCGAGAATGCGGTGGGGGATATGCAGGCGATCGGCGGACAAAAGCCTGTCGTGACGCGTGCCCGCAAGTCGGTCGCGGCCTTCAAGGTGCGGGAGGACTGGCCGATCGGTTGCAAGGTGACGCTGCGACGCACCCGTATGTATGACTTCATGGATCGTCTTGTAAGCGTAGCACTGCCGCGCGTGCGCGACTTCCGCGGCTTGCCGAACCGTTCGTTCGACGGCCAGGGTAACTATTCGCTCGGGATCAAGGAGCAGATTATCTTTCCTGAGATCGAGTACGACAAGATCGATGCCGTGCGCGGCATGGACATCACCATAACGACGACGGCCAAGACCGACGAAGAGGCGCGAGCCCTGCTGTTGGCCTTCAAGTTGCCGATTCGGGTTTAAGGGGCGGATATGGCGAAGAAGTCAAAGATATTACGCAATCGGCAACGCGAGGCGCTGGTGGCGAAGTACGCGCAGCGACGCGCCGAACTGAAGGCGGCGTCGGTGAACATGCGGCTTCCCGAAGAGGAACGCCAGCAGGCGTTCGCGGCGCTTGCGAAGCAGCCGCGCAATGCTTGCCCCGTGCGTGTCCGTAACCGCTGCTATATGACCGGGCGGTCGCGGGGCTACTACCGGAAATTTGGTCTGGGCCGGAACAAGCTGCGCGAGATGATGATGCGCGGCGAGATCCCGGGTATCGTGAAGGCGAGCTGGTAGGTAACGACCATGATGAATGATCCCATTGCGGACATGTTGACCCGCATTCGTAACGCCCAGCGCGCCGAGAAAATCAGCGTTCGCATGGGGGCTTCCAAGCCCAAGTGCGCCCTGGCCAAGATTTTGAAGGATGAGGGCTATGTCGGTGACTTTCGGGTCATCGAAGGGGTGAAGCCCGAGCTCGAGATCGAGCTCAAATATTATGCGGGGCGGCCGGTCATCGCGCGCATCGATCGCGTGAGCCGTGGCGGTCGACGCGTTTATCGGTCGCACGACGAGCTGCCGACCGTGGATGGGGGCCTGGGGATCGCCGTCGTGTCGACGTCCAAAGGCATGATGACCGACCGGGCGGCGCGCACTGCGGGCCTGGGCGGCGAGATCGTGTGCGTGGTGGTTTAAGGAGCGAGGCATGTCTCGAGTTGCGAAAAATCCGGTGAGCCTGCCTTCGGGCGTGTCTTTAGCCCGGAACGGCGCGGATATCACGATTAAGGGGCCGAAGGGCGAGCTGGCCCACCGCATCCATGCGCTTGTGGCCGTGGAGCAGGACGGTGATGTCATGCGCTTTACGGCCGCAGACGCGTCATCGGCTGCGAACGCCTTGTCGGGAACGACGCGCGCCCTCGTTCAGAATATGGTGAACGGCGTGACGAAGGGTTTTGAGCGCAAGCTTTCGATCGTAGGCGTTGGTTACCGCGCCGCGGTACAGGGGCGCAAACTGAACCTGACGCTGGGCTTCTCGCACCCGGTGGTTTATGACATTCCGCAGGGGATCACGATCGAGACCCCGAGCCAAACGGAGATCGTGATCAAGGGGGCCGACAAGCAGCGCGTGGGCCAGGTTGCCGCCGAGGTTCGCAGCTACAGGCCACCGGAGCCCTATAAGGGCAAGGGTGTGCGCTATAGCGACGAAGTGGTGGTGAAGAAAGAAGCGAAGAAGAAGTAAGGCGACCTTATGAAAGAAAAGGTGACAGCACGCAAGCGGCGGGCGTTCCGGACCCGGAGGCGTATTGCGGTTCTGGGGGAGCAGAGGTTGTGCATCCATCGCACGCCGCGGCATATGTACGCGCAGGTTATAGGGCCGGACAGCCGGGTCCTGGCCAGCGCCTCGACCGTCGAAGTGGAGGTCCGCAAGGACCTGAAGACCGGCGGGAACGTCGATGCCGCGCGGCTCGTGGGTCGCAGGATCGCCGAGAAGGCGAAGGCGGCAGGGGTGGTCAAGGTCGCGTTCGACCGGTCCGGGTTCCGTTATCATGGCCGCGTGAAGGCCTTGGCGGATGCGGCGCGCGAAGGCGGACTCGAGTTTTAAGGAGGCATTGTGGCGGCAGGCGGGTCGGATTCGGACGGTTACAGCGATAACCTCCAAGAAAAGCTCATCAGCATCAATCGCGTGGCCAAGGTGGTCAAGGGCGGCCGGCAGTTCGGCTTTGCGGCGCTCACGGTCGTGGGTGATGGCGATGGGCGTGTCGGGATAGGGCAGGGCAAGGCTCGCGAGGTGCCGGTCGCCGTGCAAAAGGCGATGGATGATGCGCGGCGCAACATGGTCCGCGTGCACCTGAAAAACGGGACCCTGCACTACGGCGTGACGGCAAATCATGGCGCATCCAAAGTGGTGATGCGGCCGGCGTCGGAAGGAACCGGGATTATAGCGGGGGGCGCGATGCGCGCTTTGTTCGAGGTGGCGGGGGTGCGGAACGTGCTGGCCAAGGCCTTGGGCTCGACGAACCCCATCAATGTCGTACGCGCTACGTTGAAAGCCTTGCTCGATGTGAGCAATCCGGCGGAGGTTGCCGCCAAGCGTGGCAAGACCGTCGAAGAGATCACGGGCGGCTAGGAGCGGTCATGGCAAAGAAGCAGATGAAGGTCACCTTGGTGCGCAGCATGTTCGGAACAGGCGCGCGGCACCAGGCGTGCGTGCGGGGGCTTGGGCTTCGGCGGATGCACCATAGCGTATTGGTCGAGGATAGCGCGGCCACGCGCGGCATGGTTCGCAAGGTGGCGTATATGGTGAAGTGCGAGGAGGTGGCCTGATGCGTCTCAACACGATCAAGCCCGATCCTCATCGGACCGCCGCCAAGCGCGTCGGCCGCGGGGGTGGTTCGGGGCTCGGCAAGACCTGCGGTCGCGGGCATAAGGGTCAGAAGGCGCGGGCCGGCGGCTATCATAAAGTGGGATTCGAGGGCGGGCAAATGCCCTTGCAGCGGCGCCTGCCTAAGTTCGGTTTCCGTTCGGCGATGGCCGCCGAGACAGCATCGGTGCGGCTCTCGGAGCTGCACGGATTGGATGGGACGGTCGATCTGGCGGCGCTGAAAGCCGCAAATGTGATCGATGCTACGGCCACCCGCGCGCGGGTGTTCCTGTCGGGATCCATCGAGAAGGCGCTGGTGCTGAAAGGGGTCGCCGCCACCAAAGGTGCGCGGGCGGCGATTGAGGCGGCGGGCGGCAGAGTCGAGGACTGATGGCCGCGAAGGACGCGAAACGCCAGGGGTCGCTCACGCCCGGCATGCTCGGCCGGTTGAGCGACCTAAAGCAGCGGATCTTCTTTCTGCTAGGGGCCTTGGTGGTGTTTCGTATCGGCACGCATATCCCGGTGCCGGGGATCAATGGCGCGGCGCTCGCGTCCTTGTTCCAGCGTGAGAGTGGCTCGATCATTGGCATGTTCAACATGTTCTCGGGCGGCGCGCTTCAGCGTTTGTCGGTGTTCGCGCTCGGGATCATGCCGTATATTTCGGCCTCGATCGTGATTCAGCTGTTGACGCCCGTGATCCCGAAGCTCGATGAGCTGCGTAAGGACGGGGGCGAGGCGGGAAGGCGCAAGCTGACGCAGTATACGCGGTATGGGACCTCGGTCCTGGCAGCCTTTCAGGGGCTTGGGATATCGATTGCTCTCGAGCACCAGACCGCAGGTGGCGTGGCGATCGTGAGAGATCCTGGCCTGGGCTTTGAGCTTTTTACGATGGTCACCCTGGTTGCCGGCACGATGTTTCTGATGTGGCTGGGCGAACAGATCACGGAGCGCGGCATCGGCAACGGGATCTCCATGATCATCTTCGCGGGCATCGTGGCGGGATTGCCGCAGGCCATCGGAGGGACCCTGGAGCTTGCGAGTAATGGGTCTTTTCAGCCCTTGTTCGTGCTGCTGCTGTTTGGGGTGGCCTTGGCGGTGACGGCCTTTGTCGTGTTCGTCGAGCGCGGCCAGCGCCGGATCACGGTGACCTATGCCAAGCGTCAGCAAGGGCGTAAAATTTTTGGCGGCCAGACGACCCATCTGCCGCTCAAGGTGAACACGGCGGGGGTGATCCCACCGATATTCGCGTCGAGCATGATCTTGTTTCCGACCATGGCGGCAAATTGGTTTGGTCATGCTAAGGGCATGGGGTGGCTGCAGAATGTGGCCAACGCCTTGGCGCCAGGGCAACCGGTGTACTTGATCGTGTTTTCGGTCGCGGTGATGTTTTTTTCGTTTTTCTACACCGCGATGATCATGGACCCCAAGGATACGGCCGAAAACCTGAAGAAGTCAGGTGCCTTCATACCCGGGATACGACCTGGGGAGCAGACGCGGCGCTACATTGATGACGTGATGTCGCGGTTGACTCTGTCGGGCGGGATCTACATTACGCTGGTGTCCTTGTTGCCGGAGTTTTTGATCTTGAAGTGGAATGTGCCGTTTTATTTTGGGGGCACGTCGCTGCTTATCATCGTCGTGGTGAGCATGGACTTTATGGCGCAGGTGCAGGCGCACCTGATGTCGCATCAGTATGAGAGTTTATTGAAGAAGGCGAACCTCACGGGCGGGGTAAGCGGGCTACCTAAGTAGAGGGAACCATGAAAGTCAGGGCGTCGGTGAAGAAGTTGTGCCGTAACTGTAAGATCGTTCGGCGAAAAGGGGTTGTCCGGATTGTGTGTAGCGAGGCGCGTCATAAGCAGCGCCAGGGCTAGACTTGCTATTCCGGTATTTCTAAGCTAGGCTTGCGCGCTTTTCGTTGGCGAAGGGCGCGTTTAGGAGAGAAGACACGATGGCCCGTATTGCAGGCATCAATATCCCGAATCATAAGCATGTCGAGATCGGACTCACATCCATCTTCGGCATAGGCCGGCAGCGGTCTCGGCAGATCTGCGATGCAGCGGGGATTGCGACCACAGTGAAGGTGAAGGATTTAACCGACGCCGAGGTCGACAAGATTCGTGCCGAGGTCGGCAAGCTCGTGGTGGAAGGGGATCTGCGCCGTACCGTCTCCATGAACATCAAGCGCCTCATGGACATCGGTAGCTATCGTGGCATGCGCCACAGGCGGGGCCTGCCGGTGCGTGGGCAGCGCACGAAGACCAACGCGCGCACGCGCAAGGGCCCCCGCAAGGGCATTCGGAAGTAAGGGGTAAAGGATAGACATGGCGACTAACACACCGGCAGCGGGCAAAGCCAAAAAGCGCGTCAAGAAGAACGTCGCCGAGGGCGTTGCGCATATCCAGGCATCTTTCAATAACACGATGATCACGATCACCGACCGGCAGGGGAACGTGTTGTCGTGGGCGACGGCGGGCGGCGCGGGTTTCAGGGGTTCGCGCAAGAGCACGCCGTTTGCAGCCCAGGTGGCGTCCGATAAGGCGGGGCGGGCGGCGCAGGAGTTTGGTGTAAAGGCGCTCGAGATCCGGGTGAAAGGCCCGGGCCCTGGGCGCGATTCCGCCGTGCGAGCTCTGCATTCGGCGGGTTTTGAGATCAGCAACATCATTGATGTAACCCCGATCCCCCATAATGGTTGTCGGCCGGCTAAGCGTCGGCGCGTCTAGTTGACGGAGAGAGAGAAGAATGGCCCGTGAGAACGCGGATGCAAAATGCCGTAAATGTCGGCGCGAGGGCGGTAAGCTCTTTCTAAAAGGGGAAAAGTGCTTTACGGACAAGTGTCCGGTGTCGAAGCGAGCCTATCCCCCCGGACAGCATGGTCAGAGACGAAGCCGCTTGTCGGATTACGGCACGCAGTTGCGTGAGAAGCAGAAGCTTCGGCGCATCTACGGGGTGCTGGAGGCGCAGTTCGCAAATTACTACGTGGAGGCCGACAGGCGGCGTGGCAATACGGGTGAAAACCTGTTGAAGCTGCTCGAGTGTCGACTCGATAACGTTGTTCATCGGATGGGATTTGGCGCGTCGCGTTCGGAAGCGCGCCAACTCGTGCGCCATAACGGCGTCCTGGTGAACGGCAAGCGGGTCAACATTCCGGCTTATCAGCTTTCGGCTCAGGACGTGATCGAGCTGAGCGGCGGCGCCAAGGAACAGTTGCGGGTGAAAGCGGCCTTGGAGGCCGCCGAGCAGCGCGGCTTCCCGGAATGGCTCGATGTCGATATCAAGGCCATGAAGGGTACCTTCAAGGCCGTGCCGGAGCGTCGCGAGGTGCCGGGCGAAATCAACGAGCAGCTCGTCGTCGCCCTGTACTCGAAGTAAGTCTCGGAGGAACCATATGCAGAGTTCGGCAGCGGAATTTCTAAAGCCTCGCAACGTTGGGGTGCAGGCGCTTGGTCCGATGCACGCCCGCATCACCCTTGAACCACTCGAGCGGGGATTCGGGCACACCTTGGGGAACGCGCTCCGTCGGATATTGCTGTCGTCCATGCCGGGCTGCGCGGTGACCGAGGCGCGCATCGAAGGGGTGTTGCACGAGTACTCGACCATCGAAGGCGTTCAAGAGGACGTCATCGACATCCTGCTGAACCTGAAGGGCCTGGCCATGCGCATGGAAGGCCGTGGCGAGGCGCGCCTGACGGTCGACAAGATGGGGCCTGGGGTGGTGACGGCCGCGGACGTGCAAACGGACCAGAGCGTGGAGATCGTAAACCCCGATCACGTGATCGCGACACTGACCAAGGCGGTCGCCTTGAAGATGGAGCTCACGGTGGTGGCGGGGCGTGGCTACGAGCCAGTTCCGGCCCGGGCGATCAACGAGGAGCGGATATTGGGCGGCATGCAGATCGATGCCTCCTTCAGCCCGATCCGTCGAGTGTCCTACACCGTGGAAAACGCGCGCGTCGAGCAGCGCACGGATTTGGACAAGCTGGTTCTCGATATCGAGACCAATGGGGCGATAGACCCGGAGGCCGCGGTGCGTCGCGCAGCCAATATCCTGCGCGACCAGATGGCGGTGTTCGTGGACCTCGAGAGTAAGGGCACCGAGGTGCGGGTCGAGGAGGAGCCGGATATCAACCCGGTGCTGATGCGGCCGGTCGATGATCTGGAGCTCACGGTGCGCTCAGCGAACTGTCTCAAGGCAGAGAATATTTTCTTTATCGGCGATCTTGTGCAGAAGAGCGAGATGGAGCTTCTGAAGACGCCGAACCTCGGAAAGAAATCGCTGACCGAGATCAAGGATGTCCTGGCGTCGCATGAGCTGACGCTGGACATGAAGTTGGAGAATTGGCCGCCGGCGTCGCTTCGGAACAAAGTTCCGGGCGAAGGCTTGGATCGGTAACGGAGGGGGATCCATGCGGCACGGCAATAGCGGGCGGAAGTTCAACGTCACGAGTGCGCATCGCAAGGCGATGTTCAAGAACATGACGGTGTCCTTGTTGCGGCACGAGCAAATCATGACGACCTTGCCGAAGGCCAAGGAGTTGCGGCGGATCGCGGAGCCCTTGATCACCATGGGCAAGACTGCGACTGTGGCAAACCGGCGTCTGGCCTTCGCGCGATTGGGCGACCGTGAGATCGTCGGCAAGCTGTTCGACGAACTCGGCGCGCGGTATCAGAATCGGCCGGGCGGCTATCTGCGTATCCTGAAGATGGGCTTGCGGGCGGGCGATACTGCCCCCATGGCGCTTGTCCAGTTGATGGATCGGCCGGTAGAAGGTGACGAGAAGGAAGAAGCCGCATAAGGCGCGCGTGCGTGCAGAAAACGCGGGAGACCGCGAGAACGGCCGGCATATCGCCGGCCGTTTTGTTTTTGGGGCTGGGAATGACCTCTTAGCGTTACGAGGGGCGCGTTTGCGGCTTTATGGCCGCCTCCCGTGCCTTTCGGCTGATGGGCGCGGGCGGCTGGGGAGGCTGTAATGAACCCCCGTAGAGACGAGGGGTGTAGTGGGCATGGACGCCTTCAAAGATGCGGCGCGGATACTGCTGGTGAGGTTGGGCAACATCGGGGACGTGGTGATGTTGTCGCCGGCGGTGCGCGCGCTGAGACGGGCGGCCCCCAGGGCGCGGCTTACGCTTCTGGCCTCGCCTGCGGGTGCGACCGTGGCGGGCCTGCTGCCGGGACTGGACGAGGTGCTAGTGCACCGCGCGCTGTGGCAGGACGCGCGTGGGGACATAGCCTTCGACTCGAAACGTGAGCAGGAGTGGGTGCGCGACCTGGCCGTGCACGGCTTTGACGCGGTGTTTATCTTCACAAGTTTTTCGCAAAGCCCCTTTCCGGCGGCCTATGCTTGTTATCTTGCGGGTATCCCGGTCCGCATCGGCCAGTCGCGGGAATTCGGGGGCGGGGTCCTGACGCGTTGGGTGCGCCCGCTCGCGGATAGCGCGCACCAGGTCGACCGCAACTTGCATCTGTTGAAGGAGGCAGGGATCCCCGTAGGCAGGCCGCAGGCAAGCGCGCTTAGGCTCGCGGTGCCCGCCGGGGCGCGCGCACGGGTCGAGGCGAAGCTGCGCGAGCGCGGGGTACGCGGCGACTTCGTGGTGATCGCGCCAGGAGCCACTTGTGCGGCGCGGCGTTACCCCGCCGAGCGCTACGGCGTGGTCGCGGCTGGACTCGAGGCCTTGGACCGACAAGTCGTGGTGGTCGGAGGCCCCAAGGATCAGGCGATCGGTGAGGTAGTCGTGGCGGCCGCGCGCGGCACCGTGTCGCTCTGCGGCCAGACGGACCTCGCTGAGCTTGCGGCGCTGCTGCAGCGGGCACGGCTCCTCATCGCCAATGACTCGGGCCCGATGCATATCGCCGATGCGGTGGGCTGCCCCATGGTGGTGCTCTACTCGGGCACGGAGCTCGAGGAGCAGTGGCGACCCCGCACTGCACCCGCCCGTATTCTCCGCCGGCCCACCGCCTGCTCCCCCTGTTACCGGTTCGAGTGCCCCTACGGTCTCGAATGCCTGCGGATCGCACCGGGAGAGGTGGTGGCGCAGGCCCGCGCCCTGCTGGGTGAGACCCTACGGGAGGTCGCCGATGGTTGACGTGCGGCGGTAAAGCCCCTGGCCGAGGTGGATCTGGTGGAGGCGCTGGGCGGGCGCGTGCGGCTCCTTGAGTATGTGGACAACGATTCCACAAGCCGCTTCAGAGAGCGATCCGCCGGGACGTGAAGACCGGTTAGTGGACGTCCTGATCCCCAGCTACAACCGCCCGGCGGCTCTGGTCGCGACCTGCCCGCTTGCCCAAGAACTGCCCTCAGGGTCGTGATTTCCGAACAGGGTGAGGCAGGGCGCGCCCCACCCGAGGCGCAGGCAGTCGCTCGGGTGCTCGAAGCGCACGGTCACGCTCTCGTCTGGCATCGCCATCTGCCGCGCCGGCGGCTTGCCGGACAGCGGGATTTTCTGTTCAGCAAGACGCGCAGTCCTCATGCCCTCTTTTGGACGATGACGCCATCCTGGGCCCTGATGCCTTGACGTCGCTTCTCGATACCTTGAACGCCGAGGGCTGCGGCCTCCTCCGTCGCGCGCTTATCATCGGGAGCTCGCGACTACGATCGTCGAGGGGTAGGTGGACGTGCCCCGTGTGTTGGCCATCTAGCGGCTGGGGAGTTCGCTCGCGGGCCGCTTGTGGTTAGACTGCGCCTTATGATCGTGCTCTTAACGGATTTTGGGGTGGCGGACCCCTATGTGGGTCAGGTGCATCTACGCTTGGCCGAGGCCGCGCCCGCGGTGCGGGTGGTGGACCTTTTTCATGGGCTGCCGAGTTTTGCGGTACAGGCCTCGGCCTATCTCGTGGACGCCTATTGCCAGAGGCTCCCGCCACGCGCGGTGGTCATGGCGGTGGTAGACCCGGGGGTGGGAGGTCTCCGCCAGGCCATCGCCTGGCGCGCCGGCGGGCGCTGCTATGTCGGTCCCGACAACGGTCTGTTCGAGATGGTGGCGCGCCGCGAGGGGGTGGAGTCCTGTCAGGCGCTCGCGGTCCCCGAGCACGCCGCGCCGAGCTTCCATGGCCGCGACGTGTTTGCGCCGGCCGCCGCCGCCCTCGCGCGGGGATTGGCTTTGAATGCGCAGGAGGCCCCCTTGACGCGCTTTCCCGACTGGCCCGACGAGTGGGCGCGCGTGCTTTTCATTGACCATTATGGGAATGCCGTGACGGGGCTCAAGGCCCATCCAAGCCGGCATGAGATCGAGGTCGCGGACCGTCGTCTGAGGCGCGCACGCACCTTTTCGGAAGGACCGCGCGGCGAACCGTTTTTTTACGAAAATGCCAACGGGCTCATAGAGATCGCCGCCTACGAGGCGTCCGCCGCCGGTATCCTCGGATTACGCCTTGCCGACCCGCTTCGGGTTTTGGGGTGAGGCGACCGATCGCAGCTGCGCGTGACGTTCGAGGACCTTTTTCAGATAGCGCCCCGTGTGTGACGAGGGGTGCGCCGCAATCTCGTCGGGTGTCCCTGTGGCGACCACGCGTCCGCCCCCATTTCCCCCTTCGGGGCCGAGATCCACGACATAGTCGGCGGTCTTTATGACATCGAGATTGTGTTCGATGACGACGACCGTGTTGCCGCGCTCTGCCAATGTCTGCAGTACACCGACCAGTTGTCGGATGTCGTGGAAGTGGAGACCCGTCGTCGGTTCGTCGAGGATGTAGAGGGTCCGACCCGTGTCCCGTTTCGAGAGCTCGCGGGCAAGCTTGATGCGCTGCGCCTCGCCACCCGAGAGCGTCGTGGCCGACTGGCCCAGCGTCAGATAGGACAGACCCACATCGGCTAGGGTCTCGAGTTTGCGGCGGATCGTCGGGACCGCATCGAAAAAGCCGAGCGCGTCTTCCACGGTCATTTGCAGGACCTCGTGGATGGTGCGGCCCTTGTAGCGCACCTCCAGCGTCTCGCGGTTGTAGCGCATGCCCTTGCAGACGTCGCAGGGGACGTACATGTCGGGCAGAAAGTGCATCTCCACCTTGACGAGACCGTCGCCCTCACAGGCCTCGCAGCGGCCTCCCCGCACGTTGAATGAAAAGCGCCCGGGACCGAAACCGCGTTCGCGCGCCTCGGCGGTGGCGGCAAAGAGGTCGCGTAGGGGCGTAAAGAGGCCCGTGTAGGTGGCGGGATTGGAGCGCGGCGTACGCCCGATCGGACTCTGATCGATGTCGACGACCTTGTCGAACGATTCCAGGCCGTCTATGCCGGCGTGAGGACTCACTTCCAAGCGGGACTTGTTGAGCTGGTTTGCGGCGGCCGCGTAGAGCGTGTCGTTGATCAAGGTGGATTTGCCGGATCCCGAGACCCCCGTGACGCAGGTGAGGACGGCGATCGGGATACCGACGTCGATCCCGCGCAGATTGTTGCCGCGCGCCCCGCGGATCACGATCGACCCGGTCCCCGACCGGCGCTTCGTCGGTACCCCGATCTCTTCGAGGCCCTTCAGGTATTTTCCGGTGAGCGAGTCCGGATTCTCCATGATCTGCGCAGGCGTTCCTTGCGCCACGATGCGGCCTCCGTGAACACCGGCCCCGGGGCCTACGTCCACGACATGGTCGGCGGCCAGGATCGCCTCCTCGTCATGCTCGACGACGATGACGGTGTTACCCATGTCACGCAAGGCTTCAAGGGTCGAGAGCAGGCGGCCGTTGTCGCGTTGATGGAGGCCGATGGAGGGTTCATCTAGAACGTACATGACACCGACGAGTCCCGCGCCGATCTGCGAGGCGAGCCGGATGCGTTGGGCCTCGCCGCCCGAGAGCGTCTCGGCGGATCGCGCGAGCGTCAGATAATCGAGGCCCACGTTCACGAGAAACTTCAGGCGTTCGGTGATCTCGTGGATGATTTTGGCGGCGATGGCCCCGCGTTGGCCGGGAAGCAGCAGGTGCTGGAAGAAGCCATGCGTCTCCTCGATGGAAAGGCCAGTCACTTCATGGATCGGCCGCGAGTCTATGAAGACGTTGCGCGCCTCTTCGCGCAGCCGACTCCCTGCGCAGTCCTCGCAGACCTGGTTGCCGATGAAGCGCGCCAATTCGTCACGCACGCCGGCCGATTCGGTCTCCCGATAGCGCCGTTCCATATTGGGGATGACGCCCTCGAAAGGGTGTTTGCGTCGGTGACGTCGACCGCGATCCAGGTACGTGAAGTTGATCGTTTCTTCGCCACTGCCGTAGAGGATCACCTGCCGCACTTTCTTGGGAAGATCCTCGAAGGGTTTCTCGATATCGACGTCGTAATGGCGCGCGATCGACTCCAGGAGTTGAAAATAGAAAGGATTTCGACGATCCCATCCGCGTATGGCACCGGCCGGTAAGCTCAAGCTCGGGTCTTGTACGAGGCGTTCCGGGTCGAAGAATTGCCGTACCCCAAGGCCGTCGCACGTCGGACAGGCGCCGGCCGGGTTATTGAAGGAGAAGATCCTGGGCTCGAGCTCGGCGAGGCTGAAGCCGCAGTGGGGGCAGGCGTACCGCGCTGAGAATAGAAACTCCTGCGCCGTCTCGCCTTCGCCGGGTAGGGTCACGAGGCGCACAAGCCCCTCGGAGAGCGAAAGCGCGTTTTCGAAGGATTCGGCGAGGCGGGATTCCTGGCCGACCCTCAGGACGAGACGATCGACCACCGCTTCGATGGTGTGCTTCTGGGTTTTGGCCAGGGATGGTGCTTCGCCGAGTTCGACGACTTGGCCGTCGATGCGTGCGCGCACATAGCCGCGCGCCTTCAGCTCCTCGAGCTTGTTCAAGGCCTCGCCTTTGCGCCCCGATATGACGGGGGCCAGGATCATCGCCTTCGTGCCATGGGGGAGGGCCAGGGCCTCATCAACCATCTGCGTCACGGTCTTGGCGTCCAAGGCCACGCCGTGGCGTGGGCAGCGCGGTTCCCCTACCCGCGCATAGAGGAGGCGCAAGTAGTCGTAGATCTCCGTCACCGTGCCGACCGTCGAGCGCGGGTTGTGGGAGGTGCTTTTTTGCTCGATGGAGATTGCGGGTGAAAGGCCTTCGATCAGGTCGACATCGGGTTTAGCCATGAGCGACAGGAACTGCCGGGCGTAGGCCGATAGGGACTCGACGTATCGGCGTTGCCCCTCTGCGTACAGGGTGTCAAAGGCAAGCGAAGATTTTCCGGAGCCCGATAGTCCCGTTATGACCACCAAGCGGTCGCGTGGCAGATCCAGGTCGAGGTTCTTCAGGTTGTGCGTCCGCACCCCCCGCAAACGGATGAGGTCCATAGGTTTTTTCGAGTCGGAGTAAATCGGGTACTATACGGCCCTCGGGCAGGCGAAGGCAAAGAGCGAGTGGTGCGCGCTTTTGCGGCCGGCCGTCCAGGCGTCTTTTCCATCCACTTCTGGGCCGATCGGAATGCACGTCGGGCGGAGACCGGTGTTAAGGGGTCCCGTGATGAGACGGGGAGGGATTCCCGGGGTCTCGCCCTATCCAAAGCCGAGCGGCGTGACATAAACTAGGGCCTTGCAAAGGCGCGGGGTCACGGAACGACGGTTTCGCGCCTATCCGGCGGAGCCTTTTCGGGCCCGTTTCCATCCTGAGGGGGACGTTATGGCGCGTGGTATCAACAAGGTCATCTTGGTGGGCAACCTAGGCAGGGACCCGGAGATCCGCTACGTGCCCAATGGTGGCGCGGTAGCGAATCTGAATATTGCCACGTCGGAATCCTGGCGGGACAAGGGAACCGGCGAGAAGCAGGAGCGAACCGAGTGGCACCGTGTGGTGTTTTTCGGGAAACTTGCGGAGGTCGCAGGCGAATACCTGAAGAAGGGCGCGCAGATCTACGTCGAAGGGCGTCTGCAGACCCGCAAGTGGCAGGATAAATCGGGCCAGGACCGCTATACGACTGAGATCGTGGGGAACGATCTCCAGATGCTTGGCGGTCGTGGCGGGGCGGGTGCTGGCGATGGGCCCCCTATGGATATGCCCTATGAGTCGTCAGCATCGGGTTCGGGGGCGCCGCAGGGCCAGCCCTCTCCATCGTCTTCGGGGGCCAAGGACGACTTCGACGACGACATCCCGTTTTAGCGGGCACTAAGACACAGAAGGTAAATAAGATCCCTGCAGACCTTGTGTTTGCAGGGATTTTTTATTGGTGTGGGTTTAAGCGGGCACCCCCGTCCATCTTGGGGTCCCCCGGGCTGCCTAGCGCGCCATGTGCCCTGGGTGTAGACGATCACGAAGGTCCGCGTTTTCTGGCACATAGACGCGGATTCGCAGGGTCGCTAACACAATGGGGGCGGTTTTTAACGGAACCGTGATTTAGATGCGGGAATATCGCCAGCCACCATAGCCTCGGCATGATGACAAGCAGCGATAACGTTGTGTGAGCGACTCATTCAGCGTACATCCATGTAGTTACTTTGACTAGGATTCTGCTAGGATGTACACGTACATACAGGAGATTCTCATGACGACGACAAAGATTTTCAAGAACGGCAACTCGCAAGCGGTGCGCATCCCCGCCGAGCTAGCCTATGATCGTGTCGATCTGGATCTGGAGATCGAACGCATTGGCGACGAGATCCGTATCCGGCCGGCACGCCGACGACTAAATGATCTGCTCGACAAATTCAGCCGGTTCTCCGCCGATTTCATGGCTGAAGGCCGTGGCGACAGTCAGGAAGCCGATCGGGACGCGTTATGACCCCGAAATATATGCTCGACACTAATATGTGTGTCTATCTGATGAAACACCATCCACCCGAGGTGGCAGCGCGTTTTACGCAGTGCTATGTGGGCGAGGTGGTAATTTCCTCGATCACGCTAGCCGAACTCGAGTACGGCGTCACATGCTCCGGCGATGCGCAGCCCGGCAACCGTGCTGCCTTGTCCTTATTGCTGGCCGACCTCGCGGTTGCTCCTTTTGATGCGGCGGCCGCCACCGCCTATGGCCCGGTGCGCCTGGCAACCCGGGAAGGCAGGCGCGATGCGCTTGACAAACTGATCGCCGTCCATGCCATCGCGTTGGATGTTATTCTCGTCACCAATAATGTGACAGATTTTGCCGGTTATCCCGGTCTGCATATGGAAAACTGGGTCGGCGATCACTGAGCTGATGGCTCATGTTATACCGCGGATCACGCCTTTTGTTCAGCCTCAGGTAGCATCAGCACGCGCAAGCTATCGGGCACCGGTGGTTTGATCGTGCAGGCCGAAAGTCGCGAGGAGATATTCGCTGACAAAATCGTGGCGCTTGCGCTTCGCCCTAATCGCATCAAAAATCGTGACCTCTGGGATATGGCTTGGCTTTATCAGCAAGGTGTCAAGGCCGCGATGGATTTGTTGGCGTTCAAGCTTAAAGACCACCGGAGCGACCCGCAGGAGTTTTTGCGGGTGCTGGATACTCGCGCCAACTTGTTAGTTGCGACAGATCCGCGTTCTCTTTGAGTATGTGAAGGCACGAGTAGACAAGAAGGGCTCGCGGGGGGCGGTCGGGCGCTTTAGGAATGGCGGGGATGGCCCTTCGCATAGGGCGCGGGCATGCGTCACGGCCGGAGGTGTACGCAGTCAGGGCCGGCATCGCACACCCATGCTTCTTGGTCTACTATGCCTAAAGAGATATCGTCTCCCGGTATCGATATAAGTTTTCTCTAATAATTGTGGCCCTCGAGTCGGTCGGGCGAGCCGCTATGGAAGGAAGGCGGAAGTGGAGTCCGAGTTGTGGTTCAAGGCTGCGATGGGGCTCTAGTTCGGCCATCGATCCGTGTTTAGATGTATTTCAAAACACCTCAGGAGGGGGATATGGGAGTGGATCCTAGAGAACAACGCAGCGCACGCCGCGTGCGGGCCTTGATGGTCGCGGGGATGGGGTTGGGGACGCTTTTGCAAGCCGGTTTGGTCTGGGCCGGGCCGCTTGTGGGTACCGGCGGCTTCAAGTGGGCCAGCTCATCGCAAGTTCGTGCGATGATCGCCAAGGACAACGGGACGGCTCAGGGGACGAGGGTTACCTACAGCGGCCCGGTTGCCCGCGTGGTGATCGTGGTCCCGCAGCCCGAGTTCCCGTTCCCAAAATTTAAGATCGACCACCTGCGCAATCCCACGCTCGTGCTTCCGGCAGGGGCGACCATCAAATTCACGTTTATAAACCGGATCAAGAATTTCAGCCACAGCCTCCAAATAACTCGGGCGAAGCCACCGTTCTCTATGTTCCCCAAGATCGAACCCGTTTTGGCGGGTACCGAGCTTTCGCCTGCGGCGAGGACCGGGAAGGACGCTTACGCTAACTTTACCTGGCATCCTTCCGCCGGCCATTATTACTATCTGTGCGTGATACCCGGACACGCCAAGATGGGGATGTTCGGGAGCATCGTCGTCCAGTGAAGCCCGCGCCCCGCGTAAGCGGGGTGGGCTGTCAGGTGATCGGCGTCCGTGCAGGAAACGCCCGAAGTGTCGCTCGGATCTCGTGCCTATAGCGAGATCGAGCGGCACTTAGGGCGCTCCGCAAACCTTTGGGGGAAGAGAAGGCGGGGTGTGCGGGGTTGATACGATAGCTATGCTGTCGACGACCACGTACAGGCCTGCCTGCGACGGGTTCGGTCTTGACTGGCCGTGTGAGGGTGTCGCTGCGCTCTGTTCTTTCCCATCCCCTGGCGCCGCGCATGGCTCCGGCCTGGCCTCCCGTTAGCCCGCCGTGGGAGGCATGCACCGCGATGGATGCCATCGATATCACTAATCCATAATCTTCCCAAATACATATATAGAAATTCGTTTGGCTCTATAAAAAAACACGACGGGACAATTCGGGCGGCGCGTGGATAAACTCGTCCTGCTCAGTTCGGGTCGATCGGATAGTTCGGCGAGAGCGGGGGCGGCCTGAGAGGTAGCTCGGTCGTGTGGCGTGTCGGGTCAAAAAGGATCGCGCGACCCGAGTTGGTCGGCAGAGCTGGCGGGCCTGTGCGCACGCGATGATGCACCCGGCGTCGCGGGTGCTTTGGGTCTCCGCGCAGCTTCAGGGGCGCGCTGGGCTGGTTGGCGCTTTGGTGAAAGCAAGGGGGCATGATGACGCCATGGACTTCGATCGAGATTGCTGTTGCCGGTTGGGCGATCGCGGTAGCGCTGTGGCTTGCGGATTAGGGTGGGCGGCCAGGGCCGCCGGGAAAAGTAAGGGGGAAGTAGTCCAGGCTTTGGGACGGGCTACGTGAAGCGCTTGTAAGGAAAAACGAAGGGCGACGGGAGGTATTGGCCCGCGGTTGGCAGTGTGCCGGCCGCGGGTTTTGTTTTTGCTCGACCCCACGCCGCCTGTCATGGCCGTTAGGCCCGTATCTTGACAGAGGGCTTATACGAACGTCATGATGACGCTATGATCCAAGTGTCCTTCAATTCTCTGCCCCTCCATCGCCCGCTCGGGCGACTGCGTAGTCTATCGCTCTCGTAATAGCCGGATCGTCGGCGGTTGTCCGTTTCGTCTTGCCATCTTTTCTCCGGAGTAGTGCGTGTATAGCGTCGATTTCCTTAAGGGTCTGCGACTGCGTCGTTCCTGTCGGGCCGTGAGCAACGGTTGCCCGGCAGTCGCCGCTGACCACGGCAAGTTCAGCGCCAACCTGGGGAGACGCCACGATGTTGAAAGCACCGCAACACAAATACCGGCCCTTCGCGCCGGTGGAATTAGCCGATAGGACCTGGCCCGGCCGCACCTTGCAGGCGCCGCCTGTGTGGTTGAGCACCGATCTGCGTGATGGAAATCAAGCCCTCTTCGAACCCATGGGGGTCGACGCCAAGAGGGAACTGTTCGAGCTACTTTGCGCTGTGGGCTTCAAGGAGATCGAGGTGGGTTTTCCGTCGGCGTCGCGCACGGAATTCGATTTTGTGCGGCAGCTGATAGAAGCGCGGGCCATTCCCGACGACGTCACCGTGGGCGTCCTCACGCCAGCCCGCCCTGACCTGATTGCCCGATCGGTCGAAGCGCTGGTCGGCGCGCGGCGCGCCATCGTGCATGTCTACAATGCGGTGGCGCCTGCGTTCCGCGACATCGTTTTTCGCAAAACCCAGGCGGAGATCATGGCCCTGGCCGTCGATGCTGTCCGGCATGTGCGAGAGTTGACAGAGCGGTGGCCGCAGACCCAATGGGTCCTGCAGTATAGCCCTGAGGCGTTCAGTGCCACGGAGCTAGACTTTTCGAAGGCCGTATGCGACGCAGTGGTCGAAGCTTTTGGGGCGACTAAGCATGAGCCCATCATTATCAATCTGCCCGCCACCGTGGAGTGTGCCACCCCCAACGTTTTTGCAGACCAAGTGGAATGGATGCATCGGCATATCGCGCGGCGGGACGCCGTTATCTTGAGCGTGCATCCGCATAACGACAGGGGTACGGCGGTGGCCGCGGCCGAGCTTGCGATGATGGCGGGCGCCGAACGCGTGGAGGGCTGCCTTTTTGGCAACGGCGAGCGCACGGGTAACGTCGATCTCGTGACACTGGCCTTGAATCTCTATACGCAGGGCGTGGCGCCTGGGCTCGATTTCTCGAGGATCGATGAGGTCGCGCGCGCCGCAACGCGACTCACGCGCCTACCTGTGCATCCGCGCCACCCCTATGCGGGCGAGCTCGTCTACACGGCGTTTTCGGGAACTCATCAGGACGCCATCAATAAGGGGCTCGCGGCCCAGCGGTCGGATGCGGTGTGGAACGTACCCTATCTGCCGCTCGATCCGTGCGACGTGGGCCGCGATTACCAAGCGGTGATCCGCGTGAACAGTCAGTCGGGCAAGGGCGGGATTGCCTACCTCCTGGAACAGCATTATGGCGTGGTTTTGCCCCGGCGCATGTTAATTGGACTGAGCGAGGCGGTGCAGAGGCGCGCCGAGGGGGGCGGGGGTGAGGTCACGCCCGCACAGGTATGGGAGGTCTTTTGCGATCACTACCTCAAGGATCGTGAGACAGTGACGTACCAGGGTCACGAATCCGCGGTGGATGGGAGCGGCGAGCGGATTCGGCTGTCGCTTGAGGTCGATGGACGGCTCGCCCACTATGAGGGGTGTGGCAACGGGCCTCTCGATGCTGCCTGCCGGGCGCTGCCCGGTCCGGTTCATCTCTGCCATTACGAAGAGCGTGCGATTAGTGCGGGCTCCGATGCGCGTGCCCTCGCGATCGTGGAGGTCGCCACCCCTGGGGTTGAACGTACGGTCGTGGCCGCTGCTGTCCATGAGAGTCTTGTGACGGCATCGATTACGGCCTTGGTAAGGGCCTGGGCGGGTCTGCGTGTAACGGCTGCCCAAGCGCCCGTCTTAGGCCGGCCGCCACGCGCGGCCGGAGGACTCCCTTAGGTCTCATGCAGGCTCTGAAATAGGATGCTATGGTCGGCGCCTGACAACATGCAGTATGTAAGGAGGAGTGCTCATGAGGAAACAGCTAGCGGCGATAGGCAGTTCCCTGCTTTTGATGACCGCGTTGACTGCCTGTCACCATAAGCCCAGTGGCGGCGCGACCGGGGGTTCGGGTGGGGGCGCGCAGAGTTCTTCCACGGGGACTGCGGGCACGGGAGCCTCGGGTGCGGCGCCCTCGGGTGCGGCACCCTCGGGCGGTGCCGGCAGTGGTGGTGGCGGCAGTGGTGGTGGCGGCAGTGGTGGTGGCGGCAGTGGTGGTGGCGGGAGCGCGGGCCAGGGCACGGGCGGTGCTGGTGGTGGGACCGGGTCCGCAGGCGGAACCTGATTGGTGCGAGACTAGCCGGGGCGCGCCGGGTCCCTGGAGGCGCGCCTTGAGTTGTTCCGGCGTCCTCTGCGGCGTGGGAGTTTGTGGCGGCGGCCTAGCGCAGGCGGTCACGGCGACAGAGCGGTAACAACTCCGGGCTGAGCCTGGTTGGTCGGCCAGCGCGGACCTTAAAGCTTGGCGAACAGGCTTAAACGGGGCCTTTGGAGGCGGCGTGAGCGCCCTCGTCGCATAGCGCTCGATAGATCCAAATGCATCCAACAGGTCGGTCACGCATCGCGTTTCGGTTCGTTGGAGAATCCAGTCCCTGGAGGCCTAGTCGCAACGTGGTGGCCGCTGGTATGCTGGCCCTCGGGAGAGGGGCGACGATGCGGTCAGGGGATACGGCAGCTGGGGTTCTCAAGGTCATCCGCGACACGGCCTTGAACGTCATAGTGAGGCCTGTGACGTTTTTTCAGGCCATGCCCAGACGCGGGGGCTATCGGACTCCGTACGTCTTCTTGTTGGTCGTCGGGCTGTTCGACGCGCTGCTTTTGTCGGCACTGAAAGTGCTCGTCGCCGGTCCGGCGGCCGCGCTTACCTTCGCGATGCATGTGTTTCTGGTTGTGCCGGTGGCGCTGACCTTGTTCAGTTTCGCGCTTACGGCGGTGCTGTTCGCGTTCTGGAGGCTCATGGATTCGTCGCAATCCTATGAGACCGCCTATCGCACGTTTGCCTATAGTTTTGCCATTTCGCCTATCGCCTTGCTGATGTTGTTGGTCCCCTATCTGACGTTCGTGGCTTTTTTCTGGTGGTTTGCCTTGCTCGTTATCGGAAGCGTCCACGTTCATGGTGTCGGTCGTCTCAAGGCCACCGCCGTCTTCGCCGCGCTGGGATTGGCTGTGGTTGTGTTCCTTACGCGCGCCGAGCATTACATGGTGCGCCACGGTGTGGCTCATCCTGTGCCCCAGGCTAGTTCGACGATCGACAAGCCGGCCGCGCATCCCGCCCCTGTGTAGGAGTGCCTGCCCCGGCGCGCTCTGGATGCATTTCAGTCTCCGTGAAAACCGGCCCTCAGGCTTTGTCACTACCCACATCTCAGCGACCTAGCCGTGGTGGTTGGATTCGCATGGCACAACAGGGAGGCTCAACACGGGGTGCTTGTTTGGGTGAATGGTGCCGAAAACGGACGTAAAGGTGGGTAACGACAAATTCTTAAGGGCGCGGAACAGTTACCAGTTCTTATCGCCGGTCGCCGTCATGGCGCTTTGCGCGCTGATGACCGTTACGATCTCCCGGAGCTTCCTGGCCTGATTGCTTGGGCACCTGGGCCGTCGACCGCTCTTGCGAGGGGCAGGACGGGGCCCTTCGTGGGGCGCACAACGATTCCCGGTCGGTGTGGGCATGGATATCGTCGCCACCGACATGATGGGGGTGGGACGACGGCAACGTTGCAAATGGGGTAAGCTTGATCGTGTCCTACTCCACGAGGGTTTCCGATGTATCTGCATATCGCGCTTGAGCCGCTTATCTCTCTGATCGCTGGTGTTCTGATCCTGGTCGTTCCACGCCTCTTGAACTACATCGTGGCCATCTATCTCATCGTCATGGGCATCCTGGGGATGGTTCACGGGGGATGAGGCGTGTCCTCGGGCTGCTCTTCCTGGGGGTGGCGACGGCGCACGCGGCGATGCGCTTCCCAACCCTTGGAGCGCAGCTTGCGCTCAATGGCCATAGCTCCATTCGTGCGTGTGCCGACTGCCATGGATCGCAAGGGCAAGGCCTGCCCCATTTCGCATATCCAAAGCTCGCGGGACTCGGCTTCAGCTACCTTTTTGGCGCGCTTCAGTCCTTTGCCGATGGGAGGCGATTAAACGGGATCATGACCCCCGTCGCGCGCGCCCTGACCGTGCAAGAGATGCGGGCCGTGGCGGCCTATTACGCCAGCTTTCGGCCGCGCCCCCCGCGCGCCGTGCCGTCTGTGGATCGCTTTCGGCTTGCTCGCGGTCGTCGCTATTACCAGCATGGCGATATGAATGACCGCTTGATGGCCTGTGCGCGGTGTCATGGGCGGCGCGGGCACGGTATGGGTGCGCGTTTCCCTTGGGTCGCGGGCCAGACTGAGGCCTACGTGAAAGAACAGCTGCGCTCCTTTCGGGCCGGGGCGCGACGGGGCCCGGGCCTCGGTCTTATGCGCGACGCGGCGCGGCCCCTGGATGCGCGACAGATCGATGATATCGCCTTATATGTAAGCGTTCTCGGTGTTCGGCCGCCCCTGTCGATCCCCGTTGAAAGCGTCACTGTACCGCCGATCGTTCCGCGGCGTAGCTTTGTGCCGCCACGCCGCAATGCGATCCCGCGCAGCGTTTTTGGGGCAGCCGTGCGGCGCGGCCGGGCAATCTTCGATCACACTGCCCGCTACGCGCAGCCTTATGTCGGTAACGCCCTTTCTTGCAGTGACTGTCATTTGGGGGAAGGTCGGGAGGCCGAGGCGGGCCCCATGTGGGCCGCTGCCGGCCTGTTTCCACGGTCCTACCAGGGACACGTGACGACCCTCGCCGCGCGCATCCAGGCGGCCTTCATCCACAGCGAGAATGGCCGCGCGCCACCCTTGAACGGCCCTGTCCTAACCGATCTGCTGGCCTATGTGCACTGGATGAGCCGCGGGGAGGTAATAGGCGCGCACGCGCCGGGGCGCGGCTACCCGCCGATCGCGGAACCCAAGCATGGCGCCGATGCCGCGCGCGGGGCCAGTCTTTACGTCCAACGGTGTGCCGTGTGCCACGGTGCTCGAGGCGAGGGGGCGCGCTATCATGGCCGCGTCGTGTTTCCGCCTGTTTGGGGGTCGCTCAGCTTCGGGCGACGCGCAAGTCTTGCACGGACGAGTGTCATGGCCGCGTTTCTGAAGAGCACGATGCCTTATACCGATCCCGGCACGCTGACCTCTGGCGCCGCGTATGACCTCGCCGCGTTTCTGGAGGGCCGACCAAGACCACCTTGACCGCGCGGTCTCGTTGTTTGTACCCCTAGGAGGGCTGTGCTGTGAAAATGGTGCCGATCCGAGAGCGTTTTTCCCGTCCGGTAATGTCCAGCACGCACATTGTGGGCCGCATGGCCCATGACCGCGTTGTGCGGGCTTCACCTTCCGCGTCGGCGTTTCCTCATACCAAGGACCCATCCTCTTCCGCTTTGGTCCTGATCATTGCGAGAAACGCTGCCGGGGAGGCTGCGTGAATCTCGCGGTTCAGCCCTTTTTGCGAGCACCACCGCTGTGTATCCTATCCGCCACGTCCAACATTTCCATGGCTAAAGCCCGAAATCGCGCAATCAAATGCACCCATTTCGGTACCGCGCTTTCTCTGTGTCGAGCGGTTGTTGCAACGACCCGGTGATGGCCAATTCTCGCGATTGTGGGTTTGTCGCCGTCATCGCCAAGCCCTATGATGTGCGGGAGCTTGCCACGAGTCAGGCGCAGGTGACGCGCGTGCCACATGCTAAAGGCTCGGGGCGCGGCGCAAGGGGGTAGCGTGGGACGGTTGCTTCTGGTATCTGGGATCGTTCTGATCGTCGCAGGCTTGGCGTGGGAGATGCTCGACCGTCTCCCGGGGCGACGCTTGTCTGGGGATTTCGTTTTTCGCGTAGGCGATGTTCGCATCCATGTCCTGTGGGCCGCATCCCTCCTGTTGAGCTTGGTCTTGACGCTGCTTTTGTGGATCACGCGCCGGTAGTTGCCGCACCCAACGCCTTCAAGGGGACCTTGTCCCCATTGGAGGCGGCGCAGGCCATGGCGCGCGGCGTGGCGGAGGCCTGTCCGGGCCGCGCCGTGATCCTGAGGCCCCTGCCGGACGGTGGGGACGGCACGCTCGATGTGCTTACACGGGCCTTGCGGGCCGAGACGCATTTTTTCGAGACCCAAGACAGCTGTGGTCGCCTGATACGCGCACCCTTCGGGCTTGTTCGCAGTCGGCGCGGAGCGATTGCCCTGATCGAAAGCGCGCGGATTATAGGTCTCGCCCAAGACCCCCATTGCCCCCTGTCGTCGCGATCCACTGAAGGACTGGGCCGGCTCCTGGGCCATGTCCTCGATCGCGGGGTGCGCACCGTCTATCTGGGCCTTGGCGGTAGCGCCACCTGTGACGCCGGAGCAGGGCTTTTGGCCGGGCTCGGTGTGCGGTTTGCGGGAATACTGCGGGCCGATCTGGAGGCTCTGGAACGGATCCATACGGTGGATTTGGCGGGTCTCGATCCGAGGATCGCGCGTACCCAGCTTTTCGTTTTGGTCGATGTTCTGAACCCCCTTGTCGGTCCATCCGGCGCAATCGCTTTCGCCGCGCAGAAAGGCGCCGATCCCGCGGATCTTGGCGATATCAACCGGCGTTTGCGCTGGGCCGCGGATCACCTAGAGGTCGCTTTCGGGGCTTCTGTGCGCACCCGTCCCGGGGCGGGTGCTGCAGGCGGGCTGGGCTTCGCCTGCGCCCTGCTGGGGGCGCGTCTCGTCCCAGGCGCCGCAGCTGTTGCGCGTTTGACGGGTCTTTCGCTGGCGATTCGACAGGCAAGCCTAGTGCTCACCGGTGAGGGCGCCTGCGACGCCCAGACGGGCTATGGCAAGGGGCCGCAACTTGTGGCGGCCCGGGCGCGCCGTCTGGGGCGGCCCGTGTACTTGGTCTGCGGGCGCATCGATCGCTCTTTCGCCGCGCTTTCTGAACACTACGCGCGCTGTGCGGCTCTGCCGCCCGGCCTGCCCGCGGCCGACGCCCTGAGCGCCGCGGTCGCGGGCCTGCTCGCCTAAGCCCTCTTAAGGGGAGTGGCCGTTGATCATGTTCTCTGGGCGTTCTATGACGCGCGGCCGTTGAGGCTTCGACCCCCGGGTTCGCGCGGGCCTCTTGGAGTGCCGTAAGGCCCCCATCGGACCGATGGGCTGGCTTTTCCTTTGCGAGTTTGACGACTACTCTTAAAGAGAGGTCCGGCAGTCGCCCCTACGACTCGCGGTCGGGCGCTCGCGCATTATTTTTTGCATACGAGGATGTCATGACGCCCGAACAAGCTACCACAAGCCTCCATGGCCTGTTGCGATTCATGTTGACCAAAAAGGCCTCGGATCTCTTCCTGTCGGTCGATTTCCCTCCTGCCATCAAGCTTGATGGCAAGATGACGCCCGCCGGCCAGCAACGCCTGACTCCCATGCACACGAAGGCGTTTGCCTACGCCATCATGAATGACAAGCAGCGGGTCGAATTCGAGGCGGAGAAGGAGTGCAATTTCGCGATCAGCCCGCCTGATATCGGGCGCTTTCGCGTTAACGTCTTTGTGCAGCAAGGGCATGTCGGTCTTGTGTTGCGGACGATCACAAGCAAGATCCCGACATTTGACGACCTGAAGCTCCCGCCGGTATTGCGGGACGTGTGTCTCACCAAGCGCGGCCTCGTGATCCTTGTGGGGGGGACCGGATCCGGGAAGTCGACGTCGCTTGCGGCGATGATCGACTATCGCAACGAGTATTCCCACGGCCATATCATCACCATAGAGGACCCGGTGGAATATGTGCACAGCCACAAGAATTGCCTGATTACGCACCGCGAGGTCGGGGCCGATACCCATAACTGGTTCGCCGCCCTGAAGAACACGCTGCGTCAGGCCCCTGACGTGATCTTGATCGGCGAGATCCGCGACCGCGAGACGATGGAGTACGCCATCGCCTTTGCCGAGACCGGACATTTGTGCATGGCGACCTTGCACGCCAATAGCGCAAACCAAGCCCTGGATCGCATCGTGAATTTCTTCCCGGAGGAGCGGCGCAATCAATTGTTGATGGATCTGTCGCTCAATACGCGCGCGATCGTCTCGCAGCGGTTGGTCCCGCGCGCGGACGGAACGGGCCGCGCGGCGGCCGTGGAGATCCTGCTCAATACGCCCTTGGTGGCCGATCTGATTTTCAAGGGCGAGGTGCATTCCTTGAAGGAGGCCATGGCCAAATCGCGCGAACAGGGCATGCAGACCTTCGACCAGGCCTTGTTCGATCTCTACGAGAACGGTTCGATCAGTTACGAGGACGCGCTGCGTAATGCGGATTCTGTCAACGAACTCCGGCTTGCCGTCAAGCTGCGCGGGAAGGGCGCGCCGGGGACCGAGGAGCGCACCGAATTTCGCATGGTGCCCGACCCCGAACCCCCGTCCGCGCTCACAGGGAACGACTAAGGCGAGACAAGCCGCCGGTCCTGGATATCTCCCAGCTGGGCATTTTCATGCCCGAATTCCCGGTCGAAGGTCTCCTTGAAGATCGCCTTGTGGACGTCTCCTATGCTGAGAATGCCCACCAGGTGGCCATGGTCGGCGACCGGGATGCGGCGGATCTTGTGCGCGAACATGACGGACACGGCCCGGAGTATGGGGTCGGTTGGGGCCACCGTAAACACCCTCTGACTCATGAGGCTCTCGACGTGTAAGTTCAATACGTCGCGGTATTCGGCCTCCAGTTCCTCGAAGTGCGGCGTCTGCGCGAGCCGCAAGGCCTCGTCCACCTTGGGGTACATCGCCCGCAGAACGTCTTTCTCTGAAATGACGCCGACGATCGCGCCGTCATCGCCCACGACCGGCAGGCCGCTTATGCGGTGAAAGCACATCAAGATCGCGACATCGCGAATCCGCGTGTCGCGTCGGGCGGTTCTTACATTGGTGGTCATTACGTCTTTGACTAGCATGGCGCCTCTCCCGTGCCCACCCCGATTGGTGACGGCGGGCGGTTGGTTTAATGCCCAACCTCGGCCAAGAGCTGCGCCATCATGCGTTGCGCCCGGCCGAGATAGCTCTCGCCTGCGAGGTTCAGGTGATTTAGTACATGGTACAGATTGTAAAGCGTTTTCCGCACGTGATACCCGGTCTCGAGCGGCGCGGCCTCCTCGTACGCCGCGTAGAACGCCTGGGAGAACCCACCAAAGAGTTCCGTCATCGCAAGATCGGCCTCCCTGTCTCCATAATACACCGCCGGATCGAAGAGGATAGGGCGCTGCCCGCTTGCGGCGCAATTTCCCGCCCAGAGATCCCCATGAAGGAGACTGGGCGTCGGCTTGTGGCCCGCGAGGAGATCCGGAATCCTGTCCGCCAGTTCATGGCCTTGCTCCTGCAAAGCGCCGTCATGACCGTTGCGCGCGGCCAGGTCGAGCTGGAAGAGCAGGCGGCGTTCCCGAAAAAACGCCGTCCAGTCCGCATGAGGGGTATTGATCTGCGGGTTCGTGCCGATGCTGTTGTCCCGATACCAGCCAAAGTAGGGGGAATGGCGGGCGTGCAGGGCGGCGAGGGTGCGGCCGAGCTCGATGTCGTCCGCGGTCGTCCGCGGGGAGAGCTCAAGGTGCCTTAGGACTAGGTAGGACATCTCATCCGTGGCGCCCCAGCACACCGGCCGGGCGACGTGGACGGTGAGTGTGTTGGCGATCTCATGCAACCCTAAGGCCTCGGCCCTGAACATCTCGATGAAGTCGGGGTCGTTGTGCTTGATGAAATAGGATTCGCTGTCATCGCTCAGCATGGTCGTACGATTCAAGGCCGAAACCCGAGCATCACGGACGGTGCGGGCCATGAAAGGCTTGCCTGTCACTTGTGATATTTGTTGGGCTACAACATCCCAACTCGCCACCCTCGTTCCCTGCTCTTCGCCTTTCGGTCCCATCCTACTTCCTCGCGCTTGATATTCAACCGCCAAGCCCCACCTCCGTATGGCACGCACCGGCGCAGCTGTTACGCGCCTGCTGACGGATTATACCAAGCCCTAGGATTCCGTATACCAAGCCATCGGTGTTGGCAGTTCGCCTCGAGGAAGTCGTAGTTGAGCATGGAAAATGTACGGTTTGTGTGGCAGAAACAGTCTTTTGGCGTCCCCTAACAGGTGAGGAGAGGTGTTTCGTCGTGATGCTAACCACACCGCACCCCGATTTCATGTGGCTTGGGAAGAGCAAAATCTCGATAACCGTCCGCTTGGTGCCTGTGCGGCAACGCGGCGGGATCCGGTACCGCATGTTGGTCGAGCCGCAGGGAACGAGCTAAGGGGGTGGTCCTTTTGAACCGTAATGGTCATCCGCGCTCTTGGAAGGATCTAAGCGCCGCCGTGCGCTTTGTGTCGCGAACTCTACGGTGTCGCGCGCAGTGACGGTATTTGGTCTCGTGCTGGAGGGGTGGCATCAACCGGTCGCGACCCATACGGTCGCAGTACGCGCACGCGCCGCTTGCGGCACGAGAGGCCGACCACGCGCGCGGGATGGGATGCGGTACGAGGGTGTGCAGCAAAGGCAGGGCGATTTAATGGACGGGCGGCACGCGGGCCGCCCGTCGGCGTGATCGGAGGGTTTTAGAAAATCCCCTTCAGGGTCTTCAGTGGCTGGATCTTGATCACGTTGCGCGCAGGCTTGGCCTTGAACACCATCTCTTCCTTGGTGAAGGGATTGACCCCTTTCCGGGCGCGGGTGGCCGGCTTGCGGACCACTTTGATCTTCATGAGGCCTGCCAAGTTGAATACCCCAGGGCCCCCTTTGATATCGCGTTTGATGACGGTGAGTAGTTCGTCGAAAACAGCGCCGACTTCTTTGCGCTTCAGGTTCGTCTTGTCCGCCAAGTGAGACAAGAGCTCCGACTTCGACATCGGTTTCTTTGCCGCTTTTTTGCTTGGGACCTTGTTTTTCGTTGCCATGGGTATCCTATTTGAGGTTGGGAACAACGCAGTTAACTTAGCATAAAAAAACGCGAGGGAAAGCCGTTTTCCGAGTTTTTCGCGGTTTACGACGGCCCCATGTGCTGGCCTGGGCGTTTTTCGCTATACTCTCCCTGTTGCATTTTCCGCCGATCGACCCCATTTCAGGGGTATCGGATTGACTGATTCGCGAGGTTTTATGCCCATCTACGAGTACGTTTGTGACGCCTGCGGCAAGCACGCCGAGATGATGCAAAAGATAGGCGAGGTAGCGACCGAATGCCCCACGTGCCATAAGCCGGCCCTAAAGAAATGCCTCTCTGCGCCGGGATTTCAGTTGAAGGGCTCGGGCTGGTACGCAACTGATTTTCGCGGCAAGGGCAAGGGGGAGGATAAGGCCAAGGACGAAGGCACCGCCTCGGCGGGCGCCACGGCCTGCGGCGGGGGCGGCTGCGGCTGCCATTAAATGGGGCGGGTCCGGCGGTACCTGACGGCGGGCCTATTGGTCTGGGTGCCGCTTGGCGTGACGTTCCTCGTCATCGAGTCGCTCGTCGACTTTGCCGACCGTCTGCTGCAGATCTTGCCCGAGGAGGCCCAGCCAAACCATTGGCTGGGGCACGACATCCCGGGGCTCGGGGTGGCCCTCGTGTTTATCACGGTGCTCGCCACTGGGGTCGTGGCCGCCAATCTCGTGGGTCAGCGTCTGCTCGGAGTGGGCGAGGCGCTGCTTGCACGGATTCCGCTCGTGCGGTCCTTGTATTCGGGCGTGAAGCAGTTGCTAGAGTCGCTCATGTCGGGGGCAGGCAATTCGTTTCGCACGGTCGTGCTCGTGCCCTACCCGCACCCGGGGTGCTGGACGCTCGCGTTCCTGACCGGGGAGGGTCTGCCGGAAGCGGCTAACGCCATCGGGACCGAGCTTGTGAGCATCTTCGTCCCGGCCACGCCCAACCCGACCTCGGGCTTCTTTCTCATGGTCCCGAGAAAGGATGTCGTGGAATTGCAGATGAGCGTGGATGAGGGCTTGCGCATGATCCTTTCGATGGGTATGGTCGTCCCCGGCCTACCGAGGAAGGGCGCCGCCCCGGCGTCCAAGAGGGCCACGGCCTAGGGTCTTATGCGTACACACTTGAGTCGAGAATTGCCCGCGCTCGGAGCCGGCGCGGCGGTGGTGGTCTGTGGCTGGACGCAGCGCAGGCGTGATCACGGCGGCATCCTGTTTGTGGATCTGCGTGATCGCGGCGGCCTCGTTCAGGTGGTCTTCGACCCCGTTCGGCCGGAGATCTTCGCGCGCGCTGAGGACATACGCAGCGAATACGTGGTGGAGGTCGAGGGCACGCTACGCAGGCGCCCCCCCGGAACCGAAAACTCTGACCTCGCCACAGGCGAGTTCGAGATCGATGCGACGGGGCTTACGATCCTCAATACCTCCGATACCTTGCCGTTTCCCCTGGATGAGCCAGAGATTAGCGAGGCCGTGCGCCTCAAGTACCGCTATCTCGACCTGCGGCGCGCGGTGATGCGTCAGAATCTGCAGCTGCGCCACCGCATGATCCGCGCGGCGCGTCGCTTTCTCGAGGACCAGGACTTCATCGAGATCGAGACTCCGATGTTGACCCGCTCGACGCCGGAGGGTGCGCGCGATTATCTCGTGCCAAGCCGCACTCATCCTGGGCAGTTCTTCGCCTTGCCGCAGTCACCGCAGCTGTTCAAGCAGATCCTCATGGTGGCAGGTTTCGAGCGCTACTACCAAGTGACCCGCTGTTTCCGCGACGAAGACTTGCGCGCCGACCGCCAGCCCGAATTCACCCAGCTCGATATCGAGACCTCGTTCCTTGATGAGGAGGGGATTCTGGGGCTCATGGAGGGGCTTGTGAAGACGGTGTTCCGTGAGGCCATCGGTGTGGACATTGCGACCCCGCTGCCGAGGCTTTCGTACGCCGAGGCGATGCGCCGTTTTGGAAGCGACAAGCCGGATCTGCGCAACCCCCTTGAGTTCGTGGACATAGCGGACCTCGTGCGTCATGTGGAGTTTAAGGTGTTTGCCGCCGCCGCCGCCGATCCGGCCGCGCGCGTGGTAGTGATGCGGGTGCCGGGCGGCGCGGATCTCTCGCGTAAGGCCTTGGATGATTACGCGGCCTTTGTGGCGGGGTTCGGTGCCAAGGGACTTGCCTATATCAAGGTGAACGACCCGATCAGCGAAAACGGGCTGCAGTCCCCGATTCTGAAGTTTCTGGACGGCGCCGTGGTGCGGGAAATTCTCGCGCGCACGGGGGCCGTGGCCGGGGACCTGCTCTTTTTTGGGGCCGACAGCGCGCGCGTGGTGAATGAGGCCATGGGCGCCTTGCGGCTACGCTTGGGGACCGACCGGGGTCTCGTGGCCGAAGGCTGGCGCCTCCTCTGGGTGGTCGACTTCCCGCTCCTTGAATACGACGAGGCACATGGGCGGTTTCAGGCGGTGCACCATCCCTTCACGGCCCCGAAACCCGAGGACGCCGCGTATCTCACGAGCGACCCTGGGCGCGTGCGCGCGCGGGCCTACGATATCGTGTTGAACGGTACGGAGGTGGGTGGCGGCTCGATCCGTATTCATGAACAAAGGCTGCAGGAACAGATGTTCGGGGTGCTTGGGATAGACGAGGCCACGGCGCGTGAGAAGTTCGGTTTCTTGCTCGACGCCCTGCGTTTTGGTGCTCCCCCCCACGGTGGGCTCGCCTTCGGGGTCGACCGCCTGAGCGCCCTATTGGCGGGCACCGAGTCCATCCGTGACGTGATTGCCTTTCCCAAGACACAGAAGGCGACCTGCCCTCTCACGGAGGCCCCGTCGACGGTTTCCGCCCAACAGCTTGCGGATTTGGCGCTCCAGAGTACCGCCCCCAAGGTCTAAGTCGTGACCGCCGGCATGTCGCCGTCTTTCAAGCGCCCGGAGTCGGTGCTGGTGGTGATCTTCACCACGCCGGGTGAGGCGTTGGTGCTGCGGCGGGCCGATCACGTGGCGTTCTGGCAGTCGGTGACGGGCAGCCTTGAGTGGGCGGAGAGCGATAAGTTCGCAACCGCCCGCCGCGAGGTGTGGGAAGAGACCGGGATTGCGGCCGACCGGGGTTGGCGCGATTGGGCGGTAAGCCACAGCTATGAGATCTATCCGCAGTGGCGGCACCGCTACGGTCCGGGTACGCTGCATAATACCGAGCACGTCTTTTCGCTGGAATTGCCGGACCGAGTGGGCGTGACGCTGCATCCGGCCGAGCATGAGGAGTATGAGTGGTTGGCGTGGCCCTTGGCCGTGGCGCGCGTCACCTCCCCTAGCAATCGCTGGGCGCTCGAAACCCTCGGCCGTGAACGGGGATTCCTGTCGCCGTGACATCGCAGTCGTCCGCGCCTATGGTTTGGGCGGCGCCCGTGGCGGCCTGCACGTTTTTTCCCTCGCGGCCGGCCGCCGCGCCAGGACCCGTATGACGCGCGCGAGCTGCCCTGCGTGATGCCTCCACCAGTGCGCCCTCCGGCGCCCTCTGTTTGGGGGTGGTGGCGCCGCTTTTTATCCGAAATGCGCGCTTCCATGCGGTCCAGGCCTGATAGTGTGAGCGGTGCCAAGCTAGCAGGCTATTGGTTGAAGGGGGCGCGTACAAAGGCGTCCTTGGGGGGATCGAGACCCGTTTACGGGGCGTGCGCGATGCGGTAGCGTTGCCGGTGTCGCACGCGGGTCTCGTCGTGAGCCACGCGGTCGCGTGCGATATGCGCGTATATAGCGCCGGGGCGTTTTCGGGATTGAGAGGATCAGTGTATGGCCGGCCATAGTAAATGGGCCAATATTCGGTTTCGCAAGGGCGTCCAGGACGCCAAACGCGGTAAGGTTTTCACGAAGTTGATCCGCGAGATCACAATCGCCGCGCGGGTCGGGGGCGGCGATGTGTCCCATAACCCGCGCCTGCGGCTTGCGATCGACCGCGCGCTTGCGCAAAACATGCCCAAGGACAACATTGAGCGGGCGATAAAGCGTGGCACGGGGGAATTGGAAGGCGCGCATTACGAGGAGATCCAGTACGAGGGTTACGGGCCTTCGGGCGCTGCGGTGCTCGTGGCCTGCACGACCGATAATCGCAATCGTACCGCAGGCGAGGTGCGCCATGCCTTCAGTAAGCATGGCGGCAATCTGGGAACCGAGGGGTCGGTGGCCTATCTGTTCGAAAAGCGAGGCGTGCTGGTTTTTCCGGATGGGGACGAGGACGCGTTATTGGAGGCCGCCCTGGAATCAGGGGCGGACGACATCGCCGCGGTGCCGGACGAGGGGATCGAGGTCCTGACGGCGCCTGAGAAGATGCAGAGCGTTCGCGAGGGGCTCATGGGCCGGGGCTTTACGCCCTCGTCGGCGGAAACAGTCATTCGGCCCTTGACCGACGTGGCGCTTGCGGGCGAGGACGCGGAACGGGTCATGAAACTTCTGGAGGCGTTGGAGGACCTCGATGATGTCCAAACGGTCTACACAAACGCCGTCTTCGTGGAGGAATCGACCTAGAGGGCGCGTATGATGCGGGTCTTGGGCGTAGACCCGGGGTCGCGGCGCACGGGATTCGGTATACTCGATGATCAGAGAGGGCGGCCGGTCTATGTGGCGTGCGGTGTGGTGGTGTCCTTGTCCGGCACTGTCGCTGAGCGTCTGCACCGGATTTTTGCGGGTCTTGCCGAGGTGATCGAGCGCTACAAGCCCGATGTCTGTGCGGTCGAGAGGGTGTTTTTCGCGCGCAACCCCGATAGTGCCCTGAAGCTTGGGCAGGCGCGCGGGGCGGTGCTGGTGGCCTTGGCGGGGGCCGGTCTTCCGGTCCATGAGTACACAGCCCTGCAGATCAAAAAGGCCACCGTGGGTGTAGGCCACGCCGGGAAAGACCAAGTGCAGCACATGATGCGCGCGCTGTTGGGCTTGTCCGCGCGTCCATCGGCCGATGCAGCCGATGCTTTGGCCTGCGCCCTTTGTCACCTCCATGCGAGCCAGGGTCTTGCTTCACGTGCGCGGGCGCTGTCGCGATGATCGGCCGATTGCGGGGCATAGTCATTGAGCGTAGTCCTCCCCAGGTCCTTTTCGAGGTCCAGGGAGTGGCCTATGAGGTCGATCTGCCGCTCTCGACCTTTGCGGATCTGCCGGTATCGGGCGAGGTCGTGTTGTACACCCACCTCGTGGTCCGCGAGGATGCGCATCTTCTCTATGGCTTCCTGACCGCTGAGCGCCGCGCCTGGTTTCGGCTTCTCCTGAAGGTCAATGGCGTGGGTCCGCGCGTCGCCTTGGCACTCTTGTCGGGCTTGAGCGACGCGGAGTTGGCGGCGTGCGTGCACGAAGGCAGTGTGGCACGACTGACAAGGGTGCCGGGTATCGGTCGCAAAACCGCCGAGCGCCTGCTTGTGGAGCTGAGCGGCAAAGTGCCGGCGACCGGACGAACGGCGCCGAGTCGACGAGACGAGGCCATGAGTGCCTTGCAGGCGCTCGGTTACAATGAGCGCGAGGCGCAAGCGGCCGTCGAGCGGGCCGAGAAGGCCGTGGGTGCCGCCGGCACTGGTGAGGCGTTGATTCGCGAGGCGCTCAAGGGAATGGTTCGATGATCGAAACCGAACGGCTGACTTCGCTTGAAGGGTCCGCGGAGGAGCGCGCCCAGGAAGTGAGCTTGCGCCCGCAACGGCTCGCGGACTACATCGGCCAGCCGCGGCTGCGGGAAAAGCTCGAGATCTTTCTCGAAGCCGCCCGGGGTCGTCGCGAATCGCTCGACCACGTCCTGCTCTTCGGCCCTCCGGGTCTAGGCAAGACCACGCTCGCCCATATCATTGCCGCCGAAATGGGGGCGTCCTTGCGCCAGACCTCGGGACCCGTGCTCGAGCGGGCTGGGGATCTCGCGGCTTTGTTGACCAACTTGAAGGCCCATGACGTTCTCTTTATCGACGAGATTCATCGATTGAGCCCGGTAGTCGAAGAGATTTTGTATCCGGCCATGGAGGATTTCGAGATCGATATTCTGATCGGCGAGGGGCCGGCGGCGCGGTCTATCAAACTGAGTCTACCGCCTTTCACGTTGATCGGGGCCACCACGCGCGCGGGACTCCTCACCTCACCCCTGCGTGACCGTTTCGGTATCGTCGAGCGCTTGGAATTCTATGATGCCGAGGATCTCTCGCGTATTGTGGCGCGTTCCGCGGGCCTGCTTGGACTGGGTACCGAGGAGGCTGGGGTCCGGGCCTTGGCCTCGTGCGCGCGTGGGACCCCACGCATTGCCAACAGACTTCTGAAGCGCGCCCGCGACTTTGCGCAGGTGCGCGGTGACGGTGTGCTTACCGAGACCGTCGCGCGCGAAGCTCTGAAGATGCTCGATATCGATAACCGGGGTTTGGACAGTCTCGATCGCCGACTCTTATGGGCGGTGACGGATACTTTTCAGGGGGGCCCCGTGGGCGTCGACAATCTGGCCGCGGCCATAGGCGAGGAACGTGGCACGATTGAGGACGTCGTCGAGCCCTTTCTGATTCAGGAGGGGTATCTCATGCGGACGCCGCGGGGTCGCATGGCCACGCCCCGCACCTTCCATCTCTTCGGACTTGCCGCGCCCGGCGGGGGCGGCCCATGAGCGCCGCGGGGTCGCCGCCCGCAGGTTTTGCGATCGAGGTTCGGGTCTATTACGGCGACACCGACGCCGCGGGGGTCGTGTACTACGCGAATTATCTCCGCTTCATGGAGCGCGCGCGCAACGAATGGTTACGCGCCCGGCTCGGCGGACCGCATGAACTGGCGCTGAAAATGGGGGTCTTATTCGCGGTGCGCTCGGTCGCGCTGGAGTTTCGCGTGCCGGCGCGTCTCGACGACGTCTTGCGTGTCACTGCCGATCCGCTGTCGATTCGTGGGGCGAGCCTCACGTTCCAGCAGGACTGCTGGCGCCAGGCGGAGTGTGTGTGCACGGGCAAGATCGATGTGGTGTGCGTGGACTCCGAGACCTTCGCGCCGCGAAGGCTGCCTCGGGAATTGATGAAGGTTTTGGCGGAAGTATCCGCCTCGTAAAGGAGAGTGTCTTGAGAGTCGCCGCTTCCCATCAGGGGATTACCCTCTGGTCCATGGTGGACCACGCGAGCCTAGTCGTACAGCTCATGATGTTGATCCTGTTGGTCGTATCGATCGTCTCATGGACGATGATCTTCCGGAAATGGTTCATTTTGAAGAAGGCCTATCGGGAGGCTGAGCGTTTCGAAGATACTTTCTGGCGTGGCGCGAACGTCAATCATATGTACGCGGAGCTCACGCGCAACGAGGATAAGCTCGCCGGGACCGCGAGCGTTTTCGTGGCGGGTTTCCGGGAGTACACGCGCCTCGAAAAGCAGAAGGGCATAGCGCCCATGGACATCCTCGAGGGCGTCCAGAGGGCCATGCGCGTAGCTTTGACTCGCGAGATCGATTACCTCGGCACCAATCTCTCGTTTCTCGCCACGGTGGGCTCGACGAGCCCCTATATCGGTCTCTTTGGGACGGTGTGGGGCATCATGTCGGCATTCCAATCCTTTGGTAACATGCAGCAGGCGACTCTGGCGCACGTCGCGCCCGGGATTTCGGAGGCCCTGGTTGCCACCGCCATGGGGCTTTTCGCGGCCATTCCCGCAGTCATCGCCTACAACCGCTATGCCGATGACACCGATCGGCTGGCCTCCCGTTATGAAATCTTTCTGGAGGAGTTCTCGAGCGTGCTGCAGCGTCAAGCGTACGTTGCCAAGGCTCCGGCATGAAATACCATCGCCGTCCACGCACGCGGCTCATGAGCCAGATCAACATCGTCCCCTATGTCGATGTCATGCTCGTCTTGCTCATCATTTTCGTCGTCACGGCCCCGGTCTTGAAGCGCGGCGTCAAGGTGAAGCTCCCGCAGGCGGCGGCACGTTCCATACCCAGCCCCCACCGGGCGGTATTGATCGTGACCGTCGATGCCGCGGGACGGTACTTTTTGGATGGCCACCCCGTGACGCCCGCCGCCTTGGAAAGGCGCACCCGGGGCCTTTTGCGGTTGCGCCCCCATACGCCGATTCTGATTCGCGGTGATCGCGCTGTGCCCTACCAGGATGTCGTGGCGGCCATGGTGCTCTTGCAACGGGCCGGCGCCCCGAGCGTGGGCCTTATGACCAAGACCCGCGGACACTAACTATGGACATCCGCGCTCGGGAGGTGCCAGGACGTGCGCGCGCGGCGGTCTACGCGGTACTTGTGCATCTCGCGGTGCTTGCGTTCCTGGCAGTGAGTTTTCGTTTCAGCGAACTCGATACATCTTACGTCGTGAAGGCGGGTCCTCATGTGATCCACGCCTTCATGGTCGGCGCGCCGCCCGCGCCCCGTCCGATGGCGCCTGCGCCGCGGCCCCACAAGGTCCCCATGCCCCCGGCGGTGCGTCCGACGCCCGTCCCGGGGCCGTCTGTGGCGCAGCGCGCTGAAGCCCGCGCCCGCCAAAAGGCGCTAGAACAGGCCCGCGCCAAGGCACAAGCTGAGGCCAAGGCGCAGGCTTTAGCCAAGGCACAAGCTCAGGCCAAGGCGCGAGCTTTAGCGCAGGCAAAGGCCCTGGCGCAAGCAAAGGCCAAGGCCTTGGCGACGGCCGTTGCTCGAGCGCAGGCGCTTGCCAGGGCGCAGGCGCGGGCTCGCGCCCAGGCCCATTTGAAGGTCGAAGAGCAGGCCGCTGCTGCCCTTGCCCGTGCGCGATTGAATCGCGAGGTGGCGCAGGCGGCGGCGCGTGCCCAGCAGAGGGCGGCCGCGCGCCAAGCGGCGGCTCGGGCGGCGGCCATAGCGGCACGCGGAATCGTCGATCGCTACAAGGCCTTGATTGAGGCGCGCGTGAGCGCCGCTTGGGTTGCGGTCCCCGGAGCGAAAGGCTTGCGCTGCACTGTGTTGGTGCATCTCATAGCGGGCGGTCAGGTCCTGAGCGCCCGTATTGTGCGCAGTAGTGGCAACCCGGTCTTCGATCGTTCGGTTATCACAGCGATCTATAACGCTACGCCCTTGCCGGTCCCGCGCTCGGCGCGCCGGTTTCGCTATTTGAACCCATTGACGTTTGTCTTTGCGGCGCCTAAAGGAACCTCGCCATGAACCGTTTTGGATCGCGCCTCGCGGCCTTGTTGATTGTCTTGTCGGCCCTACCGGTGTGGGCAGTTACCATTCATATCAATCACGGCTATGGCCAGAAATTCCCGATCGCCATTGTCCCATTCGGGGGCCAGCAGGGCTGGCCCGAGGATGTCTGGCCCTCGGCGGTGGTCCGCAAAGATCTCGAGGGGAGCGGGTGGTTCAAGGTCCTGCCGAGCCATGATTATCTTGCGCAACCCCACCACGACCGCGAGGTGGAAGGCCATTTCAATGACTGGCGCCTCTTGAAGGTGGGCGGCCTTCTGATCGGGCACATGCAGAGGCAGCCAGGCGGGCGGGTCGACGTGGGTTTTCGGCTCTACGACGTCAACGGTGGGACACAATTGCAGGCCTTGCGGTACGTCGTATCCCCAGCGCAGCTACGCGCCGTGGGCAATACGATCGCTAACATCGTCTATCAGCATTGGACCGGCGTGCGCGGGGTGTTCAATACCCGCATTGCCTTCGTCCGGATGTATCCCGTAGGCGCCCCCGGCCACTATTTATATAAGCTCGAAGTGGCTGATGCCGAGGGGTATGGCCGGCACGTCATTCTGCGTTCGCGTGAACCGATCATGTCGCCCCGTTGGTCGCCTCATGGACACCGCTTGACGTATGTGTCGTTTGCGACAGGGTGGCCTGCGGTGTATATCCAAGACGTGGCGACCGGGCAGATCCGGCGGGTAGCGGCTTTCCATGGCCTAAATGGTGCCCCTGCGTTTTCCCCGGACGGCACGCATCTGGCGCTTTGCCTTTCGAAGAGCGGTTATCCTGAGATCTATGTAATGAACGTGGCGACTGGACACTTGCGGCAGTTGACCTTTGGACCGAACATCAACACCGAGCCCTCTTGGTCTCCCGGTGGCGGTCACATCGTCTTTACGTCGAACCGCAGCGGGGGTCCCCAGATCTATGAGATGACTTCCGATGGGGGCGACAAAGAGCGTCTGACCTTTAGTGGTCGCTACAATGCCGACGCCTCGTTTTCCCCGAATGGCAAATGGCTGACGCTGGTAAGTCGCCGCGCGGGCCAGTATCATGCAGCAGTGTTTGAGCTGGCGGACTCAACCTTGGAGCTTCTGACTGCCACAAGCCTTGATGAATCCCCGACGTTTGCGCCAAACGGGCAGGAAGTTTTGTATAGCACGGTGGTGGCGGGTCACAGGGTTCTGGCAACGGTTTCGCTAAACGGCCGTGGTCATCGTATACTGGGGTTGAGGGGGGGGGATGTTACTGATCCTGCTTGGTCGCCGTTTCGTCACCCGTAATGACAATCAATGGTTGAAGGAAGGAGTGGTGCAATGAAAATGAATAAAGGCATGCTCGTGGTAGTCGGGCTCGCCGCTCTGGCGGGTTGCGCGGGCAATAAGGCGGTAAAACCACACGGGGCGTCAGGGACGGCGTCGCGCGGTATGAGCACGCAGGCAAGCGGTGCGGGACAGAATGGTAACATGCAGGGAGCAGGGATGGGCGGCGCCAACAGCGGCTCGTCTTTGAGCAGTTTCTCGCATATGGTGCATTTCCGCACGAATAGCGCGACGATCAGCGGTGACAATCGCAAAATCGTCAAGAAGAACGCAAGCTACCTCGAAGCCCATCCGAACGTCCATGTTCGCCTGGAAGGCAATACCGACGAGCGGGGCACGGCGCAGTACAACATGGCGCTTGGCTGGCGTCGCGCCGATGCAGTGAAGCATATGCTGGAGGTTTTGGGCGTTTCGGGCAGCCAGCTTGCGACCATCTCGTTCGGTAAGTCACGGCCGTTGGCCATGGGTCATGATCGGACGGCGTGGGCCAAGAATCGCCGCGTCTATTTCAACTACAAGTACTTCGCCAGCAAGTAAGGCTCATGGGCGCGCGGTCCAGGGTTTTTTTGGGGACAGCGCTGGTGGTGGCGGGGATCGTGACGGTCCCCGCCATTGCTCGTGATCGCGAGCCGCCCATCATCTCCATTCCTACCGACGGGGCCAACCCGTCTTCGCGCGCAGGCCTTTTGAGCCTTATGGAGACGCTGCGCGCAATCCGCGAGCAACTCCGCAGCCTCGAGAACCAAGTCGAGATTGAGAATCATAAGATCAGTCGTCTACGCAAGCAGCAGCAGGCGTTTTTCGCGGATTTCGACCAGCAGTTGCGCCATGCGCGCGGGGCGGGCGCCGCCGCTGGGACGGCGCCGCAAAGCCCGCCGGACGCCGCCGGTAACACCGCTGGGCCCTCCGGTTCGGGTGTGACCGTGATTCCGCCTGACACGTCTGGGCCTACGGTCGTGATGCCCTCGGCGTCCGGGAGCCCATCTGCGGGCGCGTCGGGGACCAGTGCGAGTGCCGGATCGACATCAAACGCAGGACACAACGGCGCTCAAAAGATGTACGACAAGGCCTTCAACCTCCTGCGGGCCGGGCGCTACCGGCACGCGGTGGCGGCCTTCCAGGCCTTCTTGCAGGCGCACCCCCACGATAAGCGGGCAGCCAGGGCCCAGTACTGGGTGGCTGAGACCGATTATGTGGAGCGTGACTATCCGAGTGCTGAGCAGGCCTTCAAGGCGCTCGTGGATGGGTACCCGCAGAGCAAGAGAGTGCCAAACGCCCTTTTGAAGATGGGCTATATCGCGAAATGGCAAGGGCACCCGAACAAGGCGCGGACCACCTGGAAGGGGCTCATCGCCCGGTATCCGGGGACGATGGCAGCACAGGTCGCACGCAACTCCCTGACGAATCTCGGGGCTCCTGGGAAGGTGCACTAAGGGTTGCCCTCACGGGTCGTCGCGTCGGCGGCGGCCCCGCGGTAAAATAGGCCATGCGGTACGAGCTTCGCATTACCGAAATATTCTATTCCCTGCAAGGCGAGACGCGCACAGTGGGTTGGCCCACCGTGTTCGTGCGCCTTACCGGTTGCCCGTTGCGTTGTCGTTACTGTGATACCGCTTATGCTTTTCAGGGCGGTGAGCGCATGGCGTGCGATACGATTCTCGATAAAGTGGGTGCCTACTCACCGCGTTTCGTTACGGTCACAGGTGGCGAGCCCTTGGCGCAGCCCGCCGTCTTGCCGCTTCTCCAGGCGCTCTGCGATCGTGGCTACGAGGTCTCGCTCGAGACGAGCGGGGCACTTTCGACCGAGGGGGTCGATCCGCGTGTGAGCGTGGTGCTGGACCTGAAGACGCCCGGGTCTGGTGAATCGTCTCGCAATCTCAACACAAATCTGGATCGACTGCGGCGCGGGGACCAGGTGAAGTTCGTGATTACCAGTGTCGGGGACTACGAATGGGCGCGCGAGGCGGTCGAAAAATACGACCTGGCCGCTCGGTGTGACGTCCTGTTTTCGCCGGTCCACGAGGGCCTAGAGGCGCGAACCCTCGCCGATTGGGTATTGCGCGACAGGCTTCCTGTGCGCTTTCAGATCCAGTTACATAAGGTCCTGTGGGGGGATGCCCGTGGCCGTTGACAAGACTGCGGTGGTTTTATTGTCCGGGGGACTGGATTCGGCAACAACCCTAGCCATGGCGCGCAAGGCGGGATTCCGGTGTTATGCCCTGTCGTTCGATTATGGGCAGCGGCACAAGAAAGAACTCGAGGCAGCCGCCGCCGTGGCGCGAGCTGGTGGTGCCCACGAGCACCGCGTGGCGGCGCTTGGCATGGGCTTTATCGGTGGCTCGGCCCTTACCGATCTCGCCTTGTCGGTCCCGCAAGCGCCTACGACGGGTATTCCCATCACCTATGTACCGGCACGCAATACCGTGTTTTTGGCCGTGGCCCTTGGGTGGGCCGAGGTGCTCGGCACGCAGGATCTTTTTATCGGTGTAAATGCGATCGATTATTCCGGCTACCCGGATTGTCGCCCCGAATACTTGGCGGCTTTTGAGAATCTCGCCAATCTTGCGACCAAGGCGGGGGTTGAGGGGGCGCGATTTCACGTCCACGCCCCCTTGTTGCACCTCACCAAGGCCGAGATCATCAAGGCCGGCATGGAGCTTGGGGTCGATTACGGTCTGACGCTTTCCTGTTATGCTCCGAATGAGGCTGGCCGCCCGTGCCGGACATGCGACGCCTGTAGGCTGCGGGCGAAGGGATTTGCCGATGCCGGTGTCGCGGACCCGGCGCTTATTTGACAGGGCCCCCGGCAATCACAATAATGACCGGCTTTTGGGGCCGTTAGCTCAGTCGGTAGAGCATCTGACTTTTAATCAGGTGGTCGCTGGTTCGAACCCAGCACGGCCCACCATATAAAACAAAGACTTACGACAC